>JAPKDO010000153.1 GCA_028822535.1 Acidimicrobiales bacterium | reverse complement strand
CAACTGACCGGACCGGACAGTTGTCGAGGGAACGGCAGCCGGGAAAGTCGCTCCGATGTGGCGCTTTCGGGTGCCCGAGCCGCCGGATGCCGGCGCCCCCACCCCGCCGGTGCCCCGACCTCGCCGGCGCCCCGACCCCGCCGGGGCCGGTCAGTCGAGCGTGAGGACGATCTTGCCGAGCTTGCCGCCGGCGGCGAAGCGGCCGAACGCCGCGTCGACCGACGACATCGGGAACGTGGCCTCGATCGGCACGGTGAACGAACCGGCGGCGACGCCGGGAAGCACGTGACGGATCATCGCCTGGGCCGCAGCCGCCTTCTCCTCCAGGGGACGAGCGCGCAGCGTCGAGGCTCGGATCGTGGCCCGCTTCTGCATCAGGTCGACGAGCGAGAACTCCGAGACCTTGGGTCCGGCGCCCACGCCGATGATCATGATCCGACCCCATGGGGCCAGTGCCGTGATGTTGTCGGGCCAGTTCGGCGCGCCGACCAACTCCAACACGACATCGAAGGGTCCGGCGTCGACGAAGTCGGACGGATCGACCACGACCGACGCCCCCAACGCATGGACGGCGTCGTGCAGCGACGGGTTCCGCACGGTGGCGGTCACGACGCAACCGGCCGCTGCGGCGAGCTGCACGGCCGACGTACCGACCCCGCCGGCGGCGCCGTGGATGCACACCCGTTCGCCCATCGACAGGCCGACCTGGGTGAACAGGGCGTCGTGGGCGGTGGTGTACGTCTCGGCGAATCCGCCGGCCTGTTCCCACGACAGCGTGGACGGCACGGGTAGCAGGTGGCGTTCGTGGACGACGGCGAGTTCAGCCATCGCGCCACCGCCGACGACGGCCATGACCCGGTCGCCCTCGGACCACTGGGTGACGCCGGGGCCGACGGCCTCGACCGAACCGGCGAGTTCGAGCCCGGGGATGTCGGCCGGCGAACCCGGGGGAGCGGGATAGAACCCGAGCACCTGGAGCCGATCGGCCGAGTTGATCCCGGCGGCGCGCACGCGCACCAGCACCTCGCCGATGCCCGGGGTGGGGTCCGGGGCCGATCCCCAGGTCAGCGCCTTGTCGGCGATGGTGACGGCCTGCATCAGCCGACCGCCGCTATCGGTCGCCGATGGCGACGTAGTCGCGCACGCCCGGGCCGGTGTAGAGCTGGCGGGGGCGGGCGATGCGCTGGTCCTGTTCGAGCAGCTCGACCCAGTGGGCGAGCCAGCCCGAGGTGCGGGGGATGGCGAAGAGCACCGTGAACATCGACGACGGGAACCCCATGGCCTGGTAGATGAGGCCGGAGTAGAAGTCGACGTTCGGGTAGAGCTTGCGCGAGATGAAGTAGTCGTCCGACAGCGCCACCTCCTCGAGTGCGAGAGCGATGTCGAGCAGCGGGTTCTTGCCCGTGACCTTGAAGACGTCCTCGGCGGCCTGCTTGATGATCTTCGCCCGCGGGTCGTAGTTCTTGTACACGCGGTGACCGAAGCCCTGCAGCTTGCCCTCGCCCCGCTTCACCGACTCGACGAAGTCGCCGACCTTGTCGGGCGAGCCGATCTCGTTGAGCATGCGGATGACGGCCTCGTTGGCCCCGCCGTGGCGAGGCCCGTAGAGCGCGGCGGCCGCCGCGGCCGTGGCCGAGTAGGGGTCGGCGTGGGCCGAACCGACGACGCGCATGGCGGTCGTGCCGCAGTTCTGCTCGTGATCGGCGTGGAGGATGAAGAGGATGTCGAGCGCCCGGACGAGGGCGGGGTCGGCCTCGTAGTGCGGCTCGGCGACCTTCCACATCGTGGAGAGGAAGTTGGCCGGGAAGCTCAACATGTTGTCGGGGTAGACGAAGGGCATGCCGACCGAGAAGCGGTACGCGGCGGCGGCCAAGGTCGGCATCTTGGCGATGAGCCGGGTGATCTGCTTGTAGCGCAGGTCGGGGTCGTCGATGTGCTTGGCGTTCTCGTAGAACGTCGACAACGCGGCGACCGACGACACCAACATCCCCATCGGATGGGCGTCGTAGTGGAAGCCCTCGAGGAACCGCTTGCGCATGTTCTCGTGGATGTAGGTGTGGTACGTGATGTCGTGGGCCCACTGGGCGAGCTGGTCCTCGGTGGGGAGCTCGCCCCAGATGAGGAGGTAGGCCACCTCGAGGTAGGTCGACTGCTGGGCGAGCTGTTCGATCGGATACCCGCGATAGCGCAGGATGCCGTTCTCGCCGTCGATGTCGGTGATCGCGCTGCGGGTCGCTGCCGTCGCGGTGAACGCTTCGTCCTCGAACCAGATGCCGGGCAGCAGCTTGCGCCACTCGGCGCTGCTCACCCCGCCATGTTCGATCGGGATCTCGACGGAGTCGCCGGACCGGTTGTCGGTGATCGTGATGGAGTCGGCCACGAGTCGGAGACTACGCGGTGAGGACGGGGTCGCGTCACCCGTCGGATGATCGACCCGTGACACGCACCCCGTCGCGCCGCGGCGCGTCCCGTTCGATGAGCTCGCGCAGGACGGCGCGGACCGCTCGCGACGGTGCTGGGAGCCGTCCGGCTCGGCGGCGGGCGAGCCCCACGCCGCGGTCGCCCAGGTCCGAGATCGGGATCCGGACCCAGTCGCCCGCCGGTTCGAGCAGCGTCGCCGTCGTCGGCAGGATCGCCGGGCCGTGGCCCCGGAACGCCAGCGACGCCACCAGCGTCATGCCGTCGACCTCGGCGGACTCGACGAGTTCGAGGCCGAGCGCGGCCGCCGTCTGGTCGAGTTCGTCCCGGAACGCCGTGCCCTCGGGTTCGAGCACCAGGCCGTGGGGCGCGATCTCGGCGAGCGTCAGCGTGCTGGCCGATGCCAGCGGGTGGCCAGTCGGAGCCACGAGGATGCGTTCCTCCTCGAAGAGCGGCTCGACCCCGAGTTGGGGGTCGGGCACGGGCAGGTTCACCACCGCCATGTCGAGACTGCCGTCCAACAACTGGGGGAGCAACGACGTGGTGGTGGCGTCGACGACCACGAGCCCGACCGCCGGGTGTCGATCGGTCATGGTGTCGAGCAGGTCGGGCACGAGCCAGCGGCCGACCGAGCCGATCATGCCCAGACGGACGTTGCCGATGACCTCGTCGCGCAGCGCCGCCACATCGCTGGCCAGGGCATCGATCTCGGCCTGGATGCGCCGGGCCCGGCCGACGGCGACCTCGCCCTCCTCGGTCAGCCCGCCCGACGACCGGTCGACCAGCGTCACCGCCAGTTCCTTCTCGAGACGGGCGACGTGGGTCGACACGTTCGACTGCACGGTGTGGATCGCCCGGGCGGCGGCCGAGAACGAGCCGTGTTCGGCGACAGCGAGCAGCGCGGTGAGTTGTCTGAGGTCCATCCGGCAGCACTCCAGGGAGGGGGTATCTGAATGGCAGATGGTAGCCATCTGTGAGAACTGTTGGACAGATGCTGGAGCGCTTGGTTTACTGATCAACACATCGCCGAGGTGCTCTTGTCCCCCCGAGACACCTCGAGCGCACAGCGTGCCCGAGCGGATCCCCCTCCGCAATCGGTAGCACCAAATGAAGGTCGAGCCGGTCCGTCCCCCATGGACCGGCTCCCTTCGTTTTTGGCGTGCGATACGTTGTCGTCGTGTCCCGCTCCGCTGCGTTCTTCGATCTCGACCGGACCCTGCTGCGGGGAGCGAGCGGTCCGCTGATGTCGGCGGCGCTTCGCCAGGTCGGCGTCCTGTCCGATCGGGTGCTTCCCGGGGAGAACCTCGTCTACGGGCTGTTCAACCTGATCGGCGAGACCCGTCCGTCGATGATGCTCGCCAAACAGGGCGCTCGGTTCAGTGGTGGCCAGGAGCGCAAACGGGTCCAAGAGGCCGGTGAGGTATGCGCTGACCTGCTGATTCCCATGGTCGAGCCCTACGCGCTCCCCATCATCGAGGAGCACAAGGCGGCCGGTCGTCCGGTCGTGTTGGCCACCACGAGCCCCTACGACATGGTCAAGCCCTTCGCCGACGCCCTCGGCCTCGACGACGCCGTCGCCACCAAGTACGGCGAGGGCCCCGATGGCCGCTACGACGGCACCATCGACGGTCACTTCGTCTGGGGCAGGGGCAAGCTCGAGGCGGTCGAGGAGTGGGCGGCAGCCAACGGTGTCGACGTCGACGAGAGCTACGCCTACAGCGACAGCTTCTACGACATGCCGCTGCTGGCCGCGGTGGCCCACCCGACGGTCGTCAACCCCGACCCGCGCATGCGGGTGGCGGCGACGATCCGGCGCTGGCCGATCCGCTTCCTCGACAAGCCCAAGGACGTCCCCAAGTTCTTCGGCGTCGAACCGATGCAGGCCATGCAGGTCTTCGCCCGGCCCGAACTCCTCCCGTACGCCCGCTTCGACATCGACGGCACCGACAACATCCCGCGGGAGGGCGGCGCCATCATGGTCGCCAACCACCGCAGCTACTTCGACCCCATGGCCATGAACATCGTGCTGGCCAAGGCGGGCCGGCCGGTGCGGTTCCTGGGCAAGAAGGAGGTCTTCGACGCCCCGGTCATCGGGCAGATGGCCAAGGCCGCCGGCGGTATCCGTGTCGACCGGGGGACCGGTTCCGACGAGCCGCTCGAGGCTGCGGCCGAGGCGCTCAAGGCCGGCGAGTTGGTCATGTTGATGCCCGAGGGCACGATCCCACGCGGCCCCGCCTTCTTCGACCCCGAACTCAAGGGGCGCTGGGGTGCGGCGAAGCTGGCCGCGGCGGCGAGGGTGCCGGTGATCCCGATCGGGCTATGGGGCACCGAACAGGTCTGGCCCCGCTCCGCTCGACTGCCCAACCTGTTGAACGTGACCGACCCGCCGCTCATCACCGCTCGGGTCGGCACGCCCGTCGATCTCAAGTACCGGTCGGCCGACGCCGACACCAAGCGGATCATGAGCGCCATCAGTGACCTGTTGCCGAAGGAGGCTCGGGAGCCACACGACCCGACCCCCGAGGAACTGGCCCGCACCTATCCTCCCGGATACGAGGGCGATCCCACGGCCGAGGCCGAACGTCGTCCCGGCTCCGACACCTGATCCACAACCATGGCGGGAAACGTGGAGAACGACGGCAACGGCAACGAAGACGCGTGGCTCGAACAGCTGCGTGAGGCACTGGCATCGACAGCAGAGGCCGAACCCCCGCCCGAGCCGGTGCGTCCGGTCCAGGCGTTCGACGCAGTCCTCGGCGGCGACGAACCGGCTCCGATCGAACCGGAGCCCGAACTGTTCGTGGGCTTCGAGCCGGAGCCGGAGCCGGCGTCGGCGCCCGATCCCGAGCCGGTCGTCGCCACACCAACGCCCCCGGCCACCGCACCCCCGGTCGACTCCACGGCGATCGTCGAGGCGCTTGCCTCCGTGAACGAGGCGGTCCGACGGCTCGACGCCCGGCTCGACGCCTCAGAAGCTGCGGGGGCCTCCGCCACGTCGGCGTCCGGCGTGGCCGATGCCGTGCAGTCCTCGTTCGACCAGGTCGAACTCGACGTCGTGGTCGCCGACGCCATCCGGTCGGCGACGATGAAAGCCCAGGCAACGGGCGCGGGGACGGTGCGCCTCGAGACCGAGGTGCGCCTGCTCGAACAGACCGTCGCCAAGCTGTCCAAGCAGGTCAACGACGTCAACATCACGGCCCTGGCGCGCGACCGCCTCGAGAAGGACGTCCACGTCGAACGCCTGGCCGAGGCCGCCGAGCGGGTCGAGCGTCAACTGGCCGCTGCTGCGAAGGCCCGCACCGCCTTCGCAGCCGGGGTCGACAAGATGTTGCGCCACGCGGCAGAGGGCGGCGGGGACGACGTGGCGTGGACCGACGTCATGTTGCTCACCCACGAACTGCGCAGCCGGGTCGACGACCTCGACGACCAGCAGCGTCGAGCCATGCGCGATCTCACCGAGTGGCAGGCGAGCATGGACGACCGCATGGCGGGCCTGCGAGCCCAACTCCTCGACGAGATCCGCAGCCTCCGCGATCCCCTCGAATAGCCGGCTCGACTGACAACACCGGCGCCGCTGTCGCCCGCGTCGGACGTTTCGTGGCGGTGAACTTGCGCCAACGCAAGCAGAGCGACACGGAAGCCGCTCGAACGCAGGTTGTCGCACCTCGCGCCTACGATCGTCGCCGCTTCCCCCGGAGCACGAACGACCGAGGAACGACGTGTTCGAGCGCATCGCCGCCATCGCGTGGCGGCAGCACGGGGCATTCAGCACCACCCAGGCGAGGGAGGTGGGGGTCAGCGAAACGTGGTTGTCACGAGCCGCGGCCGACGGCCGGCTCGAGCGGCGGTGCCGGGGTGTCTACGTGCTGGCGGCGGCGCCGGCGACGTGGCGCCAGCGGTTGATGGTGGAGGTGCTCGCAGCCGGCGAGGGCGCGCTGGCGACGGGAGACTCGGCCCTCGCGCTCTGGTGTCCCGAGATCGAGCACCCGGCCCGCCCGGTCGTCGCCACGCCCATCACGTCGGGCCGGCGAACCTCGCCGTCGAGTCGGGTGATCCGTTCGCTCGACCTGTGTCTCGCCAAGCCAGGCGTCGTAGACGGGATCCCGACCGTCGGGGTCGCACGCGCCCTGCTCGATGCGTCGATGGACCGGTCCGTGGACGCCGTCGTCGCCCGGATCAACGCGTGTCAGCGCCACCTGCCCATGTCGTTCGGCGCGCTGGCCGACGCACTGCACGTCCACGCCCGTAAGGGGCGGCCAGGCATCGCGACGTTCCGACGGGCGCTGGCGGCGATGACGGCCGAGGTGCCCGACTCCGAGTTCGAGCGCCTCGTTCTCCGCGACCTCGCCCGCGCCGGCGTGCCCGAGCCTGTGCTGCACCACGTGGTGCGTGTCGACGGCGAGCGCCCGATCGAACTCGATCTGGCCTGGCCGGACCTCCGGATCGACCTCGAACTCGACGGGCGCGACCACCTCGTGCGCCTGCAGACGGCCCGCCGGGACCGTCAGCGCGACCGGATCCTCGGCCGCGACGGCTGGACGATCCCGCGCTACACCTGGCTCGACTACCTCGAGGACGGGGCGGGGATGATCGACGAGATCGCTCGCCTCGTCGCTACTCGGCCGTTCCGCGGCTGCTGACCTGCGTCAGCGCAAGCTCACCGCCACAGAAAGCGGAAGCCAGCAGGGCGGGCGGCTCCGAGCCACAGATCGCAGCCGGAGCGGGTCAGGCGTTGACGAAGGCGGCGCGACGGCCCTGGCGCTTCTTGCCGGCGTAGAGGGCCACGCCGCCGGTGGCGACGAGGATCACGCCGAGGCGAGCCATGGGAACCGAACCGTCAGAGCCGGTCTCGGCGAGCTGTTCGCCGCCACCGGTGTTGCCGCCGGCCGCTGCTGCGGGGACGACGAGGACGGTCGAGGCGCTGATGCCGTCGCTGGTCACGACCACGTCGAAGCGGCCGGGGCCGACGATGGCCGTGTCGCGTTCGAAGGTGCCGTCAGCTGCGATGGTGCCCGAGCCGGTGTCGACGGGCTGGGCAGCCTGGCCGATGGAACCGGTGATGCCCTGCGCTCCCGCGGGCGTGACCGTGTAGGTGTAGTCGGCACCCGGGGTGAATTCCTGACCGGTCAGGTGGCCCGACTGGTTGGGGTTCGGGCTGGCCTGGATGCGGGGGTTGCCCTGGTTGATCACGGCGTTGAGCACGGCCGAGTCGTCGCCGCAGGTCACGGTGATCGCGAAGCTGCCGTTCGGGAGCGCCGCGGTCGTCAGGCTGAAGCTCCCCGACGCGTCGGTGGTGCCGCTGCCGGAGTCGACCTGGGTGCCGCTGCCGGAGGCGCCGCGGTTCACGGTGTAGGAGACGGGGGAATCGGGCGGGCAGTTGTCGCCCGTGATGGTGACGGAGTTGTCGGCGTTCACGCCCGCGGTCACGTTTGTCGGGGTGTACCCATCGCCGCCAGCCAGAGCCGGCGTCGCGAAGGCCGCGAAGCCCAGGAGCATGCCCGCGGCGAGCATCATCATCTTGCGGATCATTCTGTTTCCCTTTGAGCGCCAGCGCGTGAATCGTCGGATGGGTCAGCCCGTCGTGGGATCACCGTAGTGGATCCTGGCGAAAATGCAATGACCTTTGGTAGAGGCATTCGGGCCCCTTCATCAGCGGGCGGTGGCCTCACGCTGGGCGTTCGACTCGAATCGGCCCGTCGATCGACGTCTCGACCACCAGGTCGTCGTCGGGGAGGGCGATCGTCGCCCGGAACGTGTCGATCCCGGCGACCGCGTTCGGGACGACGTCGAGCTCGTACCCGCCGTTGCCGACGTTCCCCGAGAGGGTGAACACGACCTGCACGGTTTCGCCCGGGGGGACATCGACCCGTGTCGCCGTCCGTACCAGGCCTCCCAACACGTTCGACGCGAGTCCGACCGCGTCGCCATCGATCGTGACCTCGTCGACGTTCAGCCGCGAGTAGAGGTCGAGGCTTATCCGGTTCAGCGCCTCGGGCAAGGGCGCCGAAGGCCGTGCGAGCGAGCCGTCGCCGGTGACGTAGTCGCCCAGGCCATCGACCGGAGCGGTGTTCGTCAGGTCGACGGTCAGGGTTCCGGACGCGGATCCGTCCCGGTCGACCGTCAGGTCATAGGTCAGCGCCCGTTCGAGGTATGCGTCGAGCTTGTTGGCTCGCAGGTTCTCCTGCGCCAACAGCAGCTGGTCGGCGGCCCCGAGGTCGAGCGACGGGCGCAGTCCGACCCGCTTCAACAGTTCGTGGGCCTCGTCCGATGTCGTCGTGAACAGGAGTCGTCGGGCACGAACCAGCGGCGAGAGCTGGTCGGCGAGGCGACGGGGGTCGGGGAGCGACGACGACGTCAGCTCCTCGAACGCTGCTTCGGCGGCGTCGCGGAGCCGGTCCTTGCGTTGGCCGTCGTCCTCGAAGTCGTCGCTCAGATACTGCTCACGCAGGAGGTAGTCGACGGCGTCCTCGGCTCGCAGTGGCTCGTCTCGCCCCTCGATCGGCACGGGCCCGGTCACCTCGAGCATCGCGGCCAACGCGTAGGGATCGAGGTAGAGCACGCCGCCGACGTTTTCGGTGGTGAACGCCGGGGCGAGGTCGGCGGCGAGTTCGCCGACGACGGAGAAGTCGGCGGTGTTGGACCAGTTCTGGAGGTATCGCTCCGGACTCGACGCAGGGAGCGGGGGCGGCAGGTCCGCGGTGACGGTCCCGCCGGCATCCACGATCTGTTGGTTGAGGCCGCCGACGGAACCCAACGATTCGAAGTCGAGCGTGCCGTCGTCGGCGGTCAACACCCCGACCGATGCGATGAATCCGCCCAACTCGCGCGATTCGGCGGGATTGCCGACCAGGATCACGTAGGTCTGGGGTCCGTCGGCGCCGAGGAGC
>JAPKDO010000152.1 GCA_028822535.1 Acidimicrobiales bacterium | reverse complement strand
TGGGACCGCTGATCTCGGCCGGGCAGCGGGAGACGTCCGAGGACTTCATCGCTTCGGCCGAGGCCGAAGGCGCCCGGCGTCTGTGCGGCGGCGAACGCCCCGACCTGCCCGGCCACTACCTCACCCCGGCGGTGTTCGACCGGGCCACGCTCGACATGCGCTTCATGCGCGACGAGATCTTCGGTCCCGTCGTCGGCATCCAGACCTTCTCGAGCGAAGCCGAAGCCATCGCCCTGGCCAACGACTCGATCTACGGACTCTCCGGATCGGTGTGGTGCCGAGACATCTCGCGTGCATTGCGGGTGTCGCGGTCGATCGAGACCGGGATGTTGTCGATCAACACCTCGTCGTCGGTCCACATCGAGGCGCCGTTCGGCGGCATGAAACAGTCGGGCATGGGGCGCGACCAGGGCCTCGCCGCCCTCGACCACTACTCCGAGCTCAAGACGGTCTTCATCGCCGATGACTGAGTCTCGACGCATCGTCTCGCTCCTCCCGTCCGCGACGGAGATCCTCTTCGACCTCGGTCTCGGCGACCACGTCGTGGGCGTCACCTTCGAGTGCGACTTCCCCGACGAAGCCCGGTCGAGGCGGATCGTGTCGACCTCGGCGTTGCCCGAGGGTTTGACGCCGGCCGAGATCGACGTCGTCGTCAAGGAACGGATGGCCGCGGGGGAGGATCTCTACCGACTCGACGCCGGCGCGTTCTCCGAGATCGACCCGACCCTGGTCGTCACCCAGGACCTGTGCGCGGTGTGCGCCGTCGATGTGGCGGAGGTCGATGATGCCCTCGCGCACCTCGGATGTTCGGCCGAGGTGCTGACCCTCGACCCGATGTCGCTCGAGGAGGTGATCGACTCCGTTCGCCTGGCCGGTGCCACCACCGGGACCGAGGGCAGGGCCGCAGCGATCGTCGCCGACCTCGGTTCGCGGGTCGACGCATTGCGTGCTCGCGTCGACGGTGCATTTCGCCGCCCGACCCTGGTGCTCGAGTGGACCGACCCGGCCTTCTGCGCCGGCCACTGGGTCCCCGACCTGGTCGACGCTGCCGGCGGGGCGACGGTGCTCGGACGGCCGGGCGAGCACTCGGTCGGTGTCGACTGGTCCGAGGTCGCGGCGGCGGCGGCCGAGGTCGTCCTCGTCGCGCCATGCGGCTACCGCCTCGACGGCGCCGCCGAACTCGCCCAGCAGGTCATCGACGCCGGCCGCCTGCCGCCCGACGCGGAGGTGTGGGCCCTCGACGCCGACGCGCACATCGTGCGCCCCGGTCCGCGTGTCGTCGATGGCGCCGAGATCATCGGTCAAGTGCTCCACCCCGACCGCTGCGGCCCGCCCGATCCCGCGCACGCTCGTCGCCTCCGCTGACCCGCCACCCGCCGTCCGTTCCGCCCTCCACGCCACGACAACTGTCCACGCCACGACAACTGTCCACGCCACGACAACTGTCCGGACCGGACAGACGTTGAAGGTCCGGTCGGAAATCGAGATGAGAGTGGGATTTCTGACCGAGCCCCGGACAAGTGTCCGGACCGGACAGTTGTCACGCACATGATTGCGGACGAGATGTGTCCTCGATGTGCGCGATGGTGAACTCGTGAACGACCCGACGGCCAGGACGCTGCGACTGCTCTCGCTTCTGCAGACACACAAGTTCTGGCCTGGCAACGAGCTGTCCGATCGCCTCGAGGTCAGCGCGCGGACCCTGCGTCGCGACATCGACCGGCTGCGCGAACTCGGCTACCCGGTCGACGCGACGCCCGGCGTCGCCGGCGGGTACCGCCTCGCCGCAGGACCGCACATGCCCCCGCTGGTGCTCGACGACGACGAGGCAATCGCGCTCGCGGTCGGGCTGCGCGCCGCCGCGGGCGCAGCCATCGCCGGCATCGAGGACACGGCGATCCAGGCGCTCGCCAAGCTCGAGACCGTCCTGCCCGATCGACTGCGTCGTCGGGTCAATGCACTGCATGCGAACACCGCCGTCCTGCGATGGAACTCGGCCGACGCGCTCGTCGATCCCGAGGCGCTCGGTACCCTCGCGCAGGCGTGCCGCGACCGCGAGGAGGCTCGGTTCGACTACGTGCGCAAGGACGGCGAGGCCTCGGCTCGCCTGGTGCAGCCGAAGCAACTCGTATCGGTCGGGCGACGTTGGTATCTCGTGGCCTTCGACGTGCGGCGCGACGACTGGCGCACCTTCCGACTCGACCGGATGGAGACCCCGCGGCTCGCCGGGGTGCGCTTCGAGGAGCGACCGCTCCCCGACGGACTCGACGCCGCGAGCTATGTCTCCCGTTCGATCCGCCGGAGCCCGATGGCCCACGAAGCCGACGTCACGGTCACCGCAGACCCCGAGGCGGTGGCCGATGTGGCGCGGTGGGTCGACTCCGAGATCGAGAATCTGGGTGACGGGCGGTGCCGCCTCCACCTACGGTCGGACACGCTCGGCTGGTTGCTCACCCAGGTGACCACGCTGGCCACGCACTTCGACGTCACGGTCGACGGCGGCGATGCGTTGGCCGAACTCGTGTCCCGCACGGCCGCCCGGCTGGAACGATCCTCCACGAACTCCTGATTGCGGTCAGGATCCGACCGCAACCGTCCCTACCGTCGTACTCGTCGCCCACCGAGCGATGAGTTCCCCGGCGCCGATCCGTCATTCCACCAACGACCATCCGTCGATCCATCCATTGGAGCAAGCCATGCCCGCAACCCCGGCCGTACAGGCGTCCGGCCTCACCAAGCGCTACGGCGACCTCACCGCACTCGACGGCTTGGACCTCACCGTCCCCGAGGGCAGTGTCCTCGGACTGCTGGGTCCCAACGGCGCCGGCAAGACCACGGCGGTGTCGATCCTGACGACGCTGTTGCAGCCCGACGAGGGCTCGGCGACCATCGCCGGCGCCGACCTGGCGACGGAACCGCAGCTCGTGCGCGAGCGGATCGGCCTGTCGGGCCAGTACGCGGCGGTCGACGAAGTGCTGACCGGGTTCGAGAACCTGGACATGATCGGCCGGCTGTACCGGTTGGGCAAGCAGCGGTCGCGCGACCGGGCGCGCGAGCTGCTCGAACGCTTCGACCTCGTCGACGCCGGCGACCGGCCCGTGAAGACCTACTCGGGCGGCATGCGCCGTCGTCTCGACCTCGCCGGCGCGCTCGTCGCCGAACCACCGGTCCTGTTCCTCGACGAACCGACGACCGGCCTCGACCCCCGCAGCCGTATCGAACTGTGGGGCGTCATCCGCGAGCTCGTCGGCCGGGGTGCGACCCTCCTGCTCACCACGCAGTATCTCGAGGAGGCCGATCAGTTGGCCGACGAGATCCTCGTGATCGACCACGGCCGAGAACTCGCTCGCGGCACGTCCGACGAGCTGAAGACCCAGCTCGGCGGTGAGCGGATCGAGGTCACCGTCGACTCGCCCGAGTCCATCGATGCCGCCCGGGCGGTCCTGGCCGGGGTGGCCGTCGGCGACGTCGAGGTCAACGTGGCGACCCGCACGCTGCTGGCGCCGATCGCCGGCGGCGTGGGCAGCCTCTCGGCCGCGTTGCGCGAGTTCGAGTCGCGCACCATCGCGGTCTCCGACATCGGGCTCCGTCGCCCGACGCTCGACGACGTCTTCCTCACGCTCACCGGCAGCGTCCCCGAACCCGCCGATTCCACCCCCGATCCGGACCAACCCACCACCGAGCCCGAGGAGGTCCTGTCATGACCGCCGTCAACCTGGTCATCGCCGACGCCGCCGTCATCGCCAAGCGCAACGTCATCAAGATCAAGCGCGTCCCCGATGTGTTGGTCTTCGTCCTGATCAGCCCGATCATGTTCGTGCTGTTGTTCGCCTACGTGTTCGGCAACTCGATCGACATCCCTGGCAGCAACTACCGCGAGTTCCTGATCGCCGGGATCTTCGCCCAGACCGTGATGTTCGGGGCGACGTTCACCGGCGCCGGCATCGCCGAGGACATGCAGAAGGGGATCATCGACCGCTTCCGGTCGCTCCCGATGTCGCGCTCGGCCGTGCTCGCCGGCCGCACGATCTCCGACGTCATCTACAACGTGTTGTCGCTGGCGATCATGGCGGTGACCGGCCTGCTCGTCGGTTGGCGGATCCGTGGTTCGATCCTCGATGCCGCGCTGGGCTTCGCGCTGTTGCTCCTGTTCGCCTACGCGATCAGCTGGATCATGGCGCTCATCGCGTTGTTCGTCCCCAGCCCCGAGGTCATCAACAACGCGTCGTTCATCGTGATCTTCCCGATGACCTTCGTGGCCAACACGTTCGTGCCGTCCGAGAGCCTGCCCGGTCCGCTGAAGGCGTTCGCCGAGTGGAACCCGGTCTCGACCGTCACCCAGGCGGCCCGCGAACTGTTCGGCAACATTCCCGCCGGCACCCCCGAACCGACCGCGTGGCCGCTCCAGCACCCGGTGCTCTACACCATGTTCTGGGTCGTCGGCATCGTCGCCGTGTTCGCCCCGATCGCGGTCAAGCGCTACGAGAAGGCCAACACCAAGTAACCCAAACCCTGTTCTTGTCACACCTTGGTGCCATCGGATGGCTCGAGGTGTGACAAGAAGTGGGAGGGAGGGGAGTTGGCGGCGGGGCCGGATGGCCGGTTCACTTGATCCGTGCCCGATCCCGCCCATCTCCGCGACGAGGCTGCCCGCCGCCGCACCTTCGCGATCATCAGCCATCCCGACGCGGGCAAGACGACGTTGACCGAGAAGTTCCTGCTCTACGGCGGCGCGGTGCAGGACGCCGGCCAGGTCAAGGCGCGCGGCGAACGGCGCAAGGTCCGGTCGGACTGGATGGAGATGGAACAACAGCGCGGGATCTCGATCACGTCGACCGTCCTGCAGTTCCCGTACCGCGACACCGTGCTCAACCTGCTCGACACCCCTGGCCACCGCGACTTCTCCGAGGACACCTACCGGGTCCTGGCCGCTGCCGACGCGGCGATCATGGTCCTCGACGCCAGCTCGGGCATCGAGCCCCAGACGCTAAAGCTCTTCGAGGTCTGCCGCGAGCGACGCATCCCGCTGCTGACCTTCATCAACAAGTGGGACCGTCCGGGCAAGGAAGCGCTCGAACTCACCGACGAGATCGAGAAGACCCTCGACCTCGCCGCCATGCCCGTGACCTGGCCCGTGGGCATCGCCGGCGACTTCCGCGGCCTGCTCGACCGTCGCTCGGGGGACTACGTCCGGTTCACCCGATCGGCCCACGGTTCGACCGAGGCCGGCGAAGAGGTTCTCACCGCCGCCGAGGCCGAGGAACGCGACGGCGACAGCTACGTGAACGCGGTGGAGGAGATCGAACTGCTCGAATCCTCGGGGTCCGATCTCGATCGGGACTTCTTCCTCTCCGCCGACGCCACCCCTGTGTTCTTCGGCTCCGCGCTCACCAACTACGGCGTGCGGCTCCTGCTCGACGCCGTCGTCGACATCGCACCCTCACCTCGGCCCCGCCCCGACGTCGACGGCGACACCCGTGCCCTCGACGACCCGTTCTCGGGCTTCGTCTTCAAGGTCCAGGCGAACATGGACAAGAGCCATCGCGACCGCATCGCGTTCGTCCGCGTGTGCTCGGGCGAGTTCGAGCGCGGCATGGTCGTCACCCACGACCGCAGCGGCAAGCCGTTCTCCACGAAGTACGCGCACTCGGTGTTCGGTGCCGAACGCGAGACGCTCGAGCTCGCGTACCCCGGCGACGTCGTCGGTCTCGTCAACGCCACCGAGGTGCGGGTCGGCGACACGCTCTGGCTGGACGAACAGGTCACGTTCCCCGGGATTCCGGCGTTCGCCCCGGAGCTCTTCGCCATCGCCCGGCCCAAGGACGTCGGTCGCTTCAAGCAGTTCCGCAAGGGCATCGCCCAGCTCGACGAGGAGGGCGTGGTGCAGGTCCTGCGCGACCCCGACCTCGGCGACCAGGAACCGATGCTCGCCGCCGTCGGGCAGATGCAGTTCGAGGTCGCCTCGTCCCGACTCGCCGACGAGTTCGGCTCGGCCGCCGAGCTGTCGATGACCCGGTACTCGATCGCCCGGCGCACCGACGCCGAGACCATGCCGCACCTGCGGGGCATGACCGGGGTGCGGGTGCTCGAACGGTCCGACGGTGCCCTGCTCGCGTTGTTCGAGTCGACGTACTGGCTCCAGCGAATCGAGTCGGACAACCCCGAGTGGACCCTCGAACCCCTCGTCGCCGAAGGCCTTTCCGGCTGAGCCGATCCCCCCGGCGGGAATCCCCACGAGAAAGCCCCGGCATCCGGGGCATTCCCACAGGAATTTTCGGGGAGTGGGTAGCCTCGGCGGATGCCCGGATTGCCTGAGCCGGGAGTCGAGTGGGCCGGCTTCCAGATCGAACAACGCATCGGGGCGGGCACCACCGGGGCGGTCTACGTCGCTCACGACAACGCCGGCGATCGCCGGATCGCGCTGAAGGTGCTGTCGGCCGAGGCGGGATCGGCGGCCCAGGAGCGGTTCCTGCGGGAATCGCGTGTCGCTGCGGGTCTCGATCACCCGCGCATCGTGCGGATCCACGACGTGGGTGACCACGACGGCGTTGCGTTCGTCGTGATGGAGCACGTGGGCGGGGGCGACCTGGCCCAGCAGATCCATGTCGCGCCTCTCACCGTCGACCGGACGCGATCGGTGCTCGGCCAACTCGCTGCCGCGCTCGACCGGGTGCACCGCGAAGGTCTGGTGCACCGCGGGGTGGAGCCCGCCAACATTCTCTGCGCCGCCGACTCCGACGATGTCTTCCTGGCCGACTTCGGCGCACCCGGCGCGTCGCTGCGGTATGCCGCGCCGGAACAGATCCGTGGGGAGGTGTCGACGCCGGCGACCGACGTCTACGGCATGGGCTGCACGCTCTTCGAGTGTCTCACCGGGCGTGTTCCGTTCCCGGGAGACACACCCGACGCCGTGACCGCGCAGCATCTCGACAGCCCGCCGCCACGGGTCACCGAGCTCCGCCCCGACCTTCCCGACGAGTTCGACGAGATCGTGGCCCGGGCGATGGCCAAGGCGCCCGGCGACCGTCATGCGACCACCCGTCACCTCGCGGAGGCGGTCGCCCTGGTGCGCGTCGGCGACCCGCCGACGTTGGGGACGACGGCGCTCACCCCGACCGCTTTCCCGCCGACGGCAGCGATCGCGGGGGTCTCCGCCGACGTCCCGGACGAGGAGCCCGACGAGGTGCCCGCCGCCAGTCGCTCGGTCTTCGACGACCCGTCCGCCGTCGAGACGACCCCGACGTCCGAACCCGACCCGACCACCGCCGCTCCGGTCGCGGTACCGCCGACGGACGGGCCGGTCGACGGCGCGGCGTTCGGCATCTACGAGGACGACGGCCGGCGCAGCCGGATGCCGATGATCGTCGCCTCGGTCCTCGTGCTGGCGACCCTCGTGGTGGGTGCGCTCGCATGGCGGGCCATCAACACCGACGCCGAACTCGGAACCGGCGACGACGGTGCGAGCGACACGACCACCACGATGGATGCGGCGGGCGACGACGGTCCGGTGGCCCCGACGGTCGAGGCTGCGGAGGCGCTCGTCCCGGGCGGCATCGACACCTGCGTCGCTCCCGAAGGTGACGCGGCAATCGCCGATCCCGTGGTGTTGCAGTGTCCGATCGACGGTGTGCCCGAGACCCTGTCGCTCGAGTTGTTCTCGACCGACGAGGCCCGTGACGAACGCCTCGCTGCGTTCGCCTCCGACCTCGAGATCTCCGACCGGGACGATGCCGAGTGTGCCCTCGGCCGAGCCGGACGGCACGACTATGCGTCGGTCGACGGCGGTGGTGTCGTCCTGTGCCGCGCGCGCGGAGGGCTCGTCGACTTCGTGTGGACGAGGAGCGATGCCCCGGTGGTGCTCCACGCGAGCGGCGGCGGCCGATTCACCGACTACGAGCAGGCATGGGAGGAGCTGGCGGGCCGGACCGACGCCGCGTTCCCGACGAGCGAAGAACAACAGCTGCTCGACGCGATCCCCGGCGCCCTCGTCGTCGACTGCGCCCGTGACCTCCCCCTCGTGCTCGCGACCGGTGGCGAGGTCGCCGCAGTCTGCCACCCACCGGATGCCGAGCCGAGCGTCGTCTCCTGGGTGCTGTTCTCCGACACCGCTCCGATGAACGAGTGGATCCAGAGCCGGCGGGACTCGCTCGACGAGAACAACTTCGACACCACCGACGACGGATGCACGCCGCAGGGCTTCGGTCAGGTCGATTCGATCGTGGAGGAGCCCGTCGAGGACCCAGACGAAGACCCGGACGGAGATCCGGACGGGGACCCGGATGGCGACGATGGCGACACGCCCGCGACACCGGCGGGCCCACCGCCCGACGCAGCCTTCGTGGACTACGACCTCGACGGGTCGAGTGGACGGGTCTTGTGCTTCGTCAACACCAGCGGCCAGAACGCCTTGTTCTGGACCAGGGACGGGAGTCGGATCGCGTCGATCGCCGTGTCGGAACGCAGCGATGGCGCCTCGATGGTCGACCTGCTCTCGTGGTGGCGCGACGGTGGCAACCTTCCCTGACGAATCGACGGCTCGGTAGTCTCTGAGACCCCGTCACGCACGTATCGAGACCGCCAGGCCAGGAGTGGTGATGACCGACGATCACCATCTCGACCTCGACGAACTCGAGCGGGTCGAGGCCGTCGTCACCCGCGTGGTGCGAGCACGCGTGCGCACCGTGCCCGAAGCCGAAGACCTCGTCCAGGAGACGCTGACCCGCTTCCTCGCCGAACGCGAGCGCGGCGACATCCGCGATCCGGAGCACTACGCCGCGACGATCGCGCTCAACTTGATCCGCGCCCGGTGGCGCCACCTCGCGCGGGAGGGCGAGGTGTTGCCGCTCCTCGTCGACCTCCGCGAGCCGACCGAGCCCGTCGACCTGGCGGTCGAGAGCGAGGTCTCGGCGGCTCTCTCCGCAGCCCTCGACGAACTCGATGACGAGCGACGCCGGCTGCTGGTCGAGCACGAGCTCGCAGGTCGGTCGGCCACCGAGTTGGCCGAGACGTCCACGCCTGCGGCAATCGCAGCGTCGCTCGCTCGCACCCGGGCCCGTCTTCGTGTCGACGTCGTGGTCCGCTACCGCCGCGCCGAGCTGCCGACGGTGGCGTGCCGGCCGGTGCTCGAGTCCCTGTCGGCCAACGACGCGCGTCGGCAGGGCCGACTCGGCGCCGCCGAGCACGTCGAGACGTGTGAGACCTGTGCCGAACTCGCCGATGTGATCGGGCGGCGCGGCACGGCATGGCTCGGTCTCGCGCCGTTGGCGTCGCTGTTCCGACGCCCCTCCGTCCAGGCCGGATCCGCTGCCGTGGTGGTCGCCGCAGTCGTGGCGATCGCAGCGTCCGTC
>JAPKDO010000151.1 GCA_028822535.1 Acidimicrobiales bacterium | reverse complement strand
AGCTCGCCCAGGACACCGGCGACGAGATGGCGTTCGTCCACCTCGAGGTGTGGCGTGACTTCGAGAACAACGCGATCAACCGCGCGGCGGCTGAATGGATCTGGCCGGATCAGTCCGGTGACCCGGGCGAACCGTGGGTCTTCGTGATCGACGCCGCTGGCACCATTGTCCAACGATGGGACAACGTGGTGACGGAGCGGGACCTCGAGACCGCCATACGAACCGTGTTGGAGGATTGACCGATGACCACATCGCGCCGTGGAATGGGCGAACTCGAAGCCGAGGTCATGGCCATCCTCTGGGATGCGGACGAATGGATGACCCCTCGTGCGGTGCTCGAGCGGCTCGACTCCGACCCGCCGGTCGTCTACTCGACGGTGATGACCATCCTGCGCCGACTCTGGAAGAAGGGCATGGTGAACCGGCAAAGGCTGGGTAAGGCGTTCACCTACCACCCGGTCAAGGGCGAGGGTGAACAGACCGCCGAGCGGATGACGGAGTTGCTCGACGCGGCCGACGATCCGGAGGGGGCGCTGACACACTTCCTGGCCGGACTGGATGCGAAGCGTCGGCGTCAGCTCCGCAAGCTCCTGGAGCGTGGGCGGACATGACGGTCCTGCTGGCCATGTTCGGCCTGGTCGCACTGGCACTGCCGGGAGTACGGCCCAGCGTCGTCGACCCGGAGCCTCGCTGGTTCGTGCGGCTGGCGACGGTCGCCCTCGTTCTCGGCATCGCGTGTATCGGGTCGGCGTTGGCACTGTCGATGACGGTGGGGGCGTTGCACGCCGTCACCGGTGTTGCCGACTCGCCAGCGGTGCACCTCGCACCCGAGGGCGACCTCGGCGCCTGGGTCGCGGCGGGCCTGCTCGTTCTCTTCGTCGGAAGGACGGTCGCCGTCTGTGCCCGCGCCCACGACCGGAACCGCTGCGCTCGGGCCGACGGCTGGTTGGGAGACCACCACCGCGACGGATCGCACGATCTCGTCGTGATCCCCACGGACCGACCCGTGGCGTACAGCGTGTCGGGACGGCTCCCGCAGATCGTCATCTCCCAAGGTCTGCGCCAGTCGCTCGACGACGAGCTGCTCGGATTCGTGATCGACCACGAGCGCGCCCACCTCCGTGCTCGTCATCGTCGAGCGCTGCTGGTGGCGAC
Organism: Acidimicrobiales bacterium; assembly: GCA_028822535.1. GTDB lineage: Bacteria > Actinomycetota > Acidimicrobiia > Acidimicrobiales > Salinilacustritrichaceae > Salinilacustrithrix. Next base: position 8,236 of record JAPKDO010000151.1, on the reverse strand, counting down.
GCTTGTCGAAGGACTGCTTCCGTTCCTGCCCTGGGCCACTCGGAGCGCAGCGGCGCTGCGAATCGCGGTCGAGCGTGCCGCCGACGAGGAGGCTGCTGGCAGTGAGCTCGGGCGTCGTCGACGCTTGGCGCAGGAGATCGAGGGGATGTCGCTCCGCCTCCGGTCGGCGTGCGGCACCGATCTGGTCCGTTTCCGCGCTCGCCGTCTGAGTGCGGCACCGCAGGCATCGTCTGTCGGGATCGGGGTGGCGCTCGTGGGAATCGTCGCGGTGGCGCTCGCCGCAGTGTCCGTGGTGGCGCATGCGACCGGCGACGTGTCGCCCTATCTCGCGCTGCTGTGAGCTCCGACGCCGTGCTGCTGGCCCACCAAGGCGGATGGGACGAGATGATCTTCGTCGCTGCGCCCTTGATCCTCTTCGGTGTCCTTCTGGCGATCGCCCGGCGACGGGTGGACGCCGAGGAGGACCGGCAGGACGACGACCGACACCGTTCGTCGTGATCAGAAGCGGTGCTACTGGGCTTCGGGCCGTCGCGGAGTGATCGCATCCGCTTCCGGACTCGGAATCGTCGATGCCGTACTCCTCGGTCTCATCGAAGGCGCAACCGAGTTCCTGCCGGTCTCGAGCACGGGACACCTCCTGGTCGCTCAACGGATGCTCGGCCTCGGAGGAACAGCGTCACAGGATCGGGCCCTCGATGCCTACGCGATCTGCATCCAAGGTGGTGCGATCCTCGCGGTGGTGGCCCTCTACCGGCGACGGATCGGTGACATCGCGAACGGAGCGCTGGGTCGGAGCACGGAGGGGCGACGGCTCCTGTCATCGCTCGTCGTCGCCTTCGCACCGGCAGCGCTACTGGGGCTGCTGCTCGCCGACGCCATCAAGTCCGCACTCTTCGGCGTCGGCCCAGTGGCCGCTGCATGGCTGGTCGGTGGGGTCGTCATCCTCGTCGCACAACGGCGAGGATGGACCGTCGGTGGGTCCATTGAACTCGACTCGATCAGACCCGGGCACGCTCTGGTCATCGGTGCAGCGCAGGCGCTCGCTCTCTGGCCCGGCGTCAGCCGCAGTCTGGTGACGATCATGGCTGCCTTGCTGGTGGGGTGCACGGTACGGGCCGCCGTGGAGTTCAGCTTCCTTCTCGGCCTCGTGACTCTCTCCGCCGCATCGGCGTACGAAGTCGTGCGCAGCGGCGGAGAGATCGTCAGGATCTTCGGTCTCATCACGCCAACGGTCGGTCTTCTCGTCGCGACGGTGGCCGCCGTCGTCTCGATCCGTTGGTTGGTGCGGTGGGTCGAGGTCCACGGGCTTGCCACGTTCGGCTACTACCGCGTCGTGATCGGCATTGCCGGCCTCGTCATCGTCGGCGGAACGTGATCGCAGTGGGTGCGCAGAGTCAGTCGTCGTCTGCTCTTGCTCCGAGCGTGACCTCGACCCGTCGTTCGGTGCCGTCCCGGACCAGGTCCACCGTGACGATGTCTCCGCCACGCCGCTGTCGTAGCAGCGCGATGAGGTCCGAGGTGGATGCGACGTCGGCGCCGTCGACGGCAACCACCGCATCCCCGACCTCGACATCGGCTTCCGCTGCCGGACCATCGGCTGCGAGCCCCTTGACGACGACTCCTGCTCGACCGGACCCTGCGACGCCCTCGGCGTCCACCTCAGCCACCTCGACGCCAAGCCAAGCGTGCTGGGTCAGATCGTCTCCGATCAGCGTCTCGGCCACCACACTGGCGATCGGAGCAGCGATGGCCTGGCCGCCGCCGTGCGTGTCGTCATCCTCGAACGGCATGGCGTTGACCAGGCCGACCACCGCGCCGCGTCCGTCGATGAGCGCGCCGCCCGTCATCTCGACGGGAACGTCAGCATCGAGGCGGAGCATCCCGTCGACGGCAGCGCCGCCCGGGACGCGCTCTCGAACACGTGTCGCGCTGACGGTCCCGCGGATCGACGCTCGCCGCCCACGACCATCGAGACCGGCGATGGAGACCGGGCCATCGAGAGCTTCGTCGGACCACCGAGCAGACTGTCCGAGGTCCGGGACGTCCACAGTCAGGACGGCCACGTCCGTGTGGGCATCCGTGCCCATCACCTGGGCCGGCAGGTTGCCCAGTGGGCCGAGGTCGACGACGACCTCGTCGCCGTCGAGGACGAGTCGGCGCGTCGTGAGCAGGACACCGTCTCGCCGGAACACGGTGGCGCTTCCATTCACCCACCGATCCCCACGGCGGATCCGAATGCCGAACACCAGTCTGCTCGCAGCGTCACTGTTGCGCGTCGCCGACGTCGCAGGGCTCGGATCTCCGCCAGCGGCACTGTCGCCAGCCGACTCATCGAGACCGGGCGTTACGAGGAGTGCGCCTGCGGTGAAGGCGAGGATCGCAAGGCTGAGTGCTGCGACGGGTAGTAGGCGGCGACGGCCACGTCCGATGCAGCTGGAGCGGGAAGCTTCTGACCCGAGTCCGTAGAGCTCCGAGGGATGCCGCCATAGCCTGTCCTCCGGCGGGAGTAGCGGCCCGGGGAGTTCGGGGTCCGGGCCCGCTTCGTCATCGTCGGCTTGTTCGTGCCGCGACACGTCGACGACCGTAGCGATCGACCGCGACGGAGTCCGGTCGCCCGAGCGAAGGATCCTGCGCTCCCCGCGATGAGATCACCGCGCTCCGTCCACGGAAACAGAACGTGTCAGTCGGTGCTCGGTTGCGCCATCAAAGGTCCGGCCCGCGCCGGAAACTGTCCAGCCGAGCGACTCATAGAACGACGCTCGGTCGACGGTTGACGTCTGAACCGTCCTCGTTCCAGCATCCCGGGCCGCCTCGGTGACCGCGTCGACCAACATGGCGCCGATGCCGAGTCCGCGCGCCGAATCCTCCACGGCGATGTGGGACAGCACGGCGGCGTGGGCATGCAGACCGGCGGTCCCGGAACGCTGCCTGGGGCGAAGCTGTCGCCACAGGACCCGGAGGTAGCTGCGGAGGCGGGTTCGGCCGAAGCGGATGAGCAATGCGGGACGCAACAGGATCGCTGACACGCCAACGACGCCGAGTCCCAGGCCGTGCCTTCGCACCGTTTCCAGACGGTGCGCCTCGGGGTCGAGCACGCCGAGGACAAATCCGGCGGGGCGACCGTTGGAACAAGCGATGATGGCCACTCCGGTGGTCGAGTCGACGAACGATCGGTGATAGCGCCGCAGGAACCGCTGCCCGAGAGCCGGGAAGAGCCCAACGGACAGCGTTCTCTTGTGCAAGGAGGCGCTCCATGCCGCATCATGGGCGGTCAGCGGACGAACGGTCAGAGCGTCGCAGGCAGGCTCTCCGGGCATGCGCGTACCGTACTACGACAGTTGTAGAAATAAGATCAGCCCGTGATCCCGACACGCGCGATGAGCATCGACCGGACAACAGGCAGACGATGGCGCATGTCCTGGCTCGGCGCTGCCATGGTCACAGTCACGTTGATGGCGTCGTGCTCGGCGTCTCCGCCCGACTCCGCTGCCGAACTCGAAGATTCCCCAGGATCGACCAGCACGGAATCGTCCACGACCACCTCCGTCACCACCACGACGACCTCAGCCCCTGCGCCGCCGTTCGAGCTCCAGTCCGACGAGGTGGAACCGGAACTGAAGCTCACCGCTGCGCGGTTGGTCGAATCGCTCCTGTCGTATCGCCCGTCTGCAGACCCACTGGGGGAGGCGTCGCTGCGCATCGAAGCGGCGGGGTTCGATCCGTCCCTCGTCCCTTCCGCCGCCCCACTGCTCGTGGCCGACTCGGCCTCTGACGTCACCGTGGTGTACCCGCAGTTCGGAGGACTCGAGCCGAACGATGCCGCGATCATGGTCGTGGCAGAACAGCGCATCCGCCCGAAGGGCTGCTGCGCGGGAACGACCACACGGACACTGGACATTCGCCTCAGCAGGAAGGGCGCCGGCTGGGACGTGACCGGAATCGACTCGGTCGGTGGTCAGCGCCCCGTCGACACCTCGACAGAGAACTCCGATCTCGCACAACAGGTCCTGGCCACCTCGGCGCTCGTGTTGCCGGACAGCGCTCGCTGGGACGTCGAGGCTGGTCTCATTGCTGATGAGGTGCTCCGACTCCTGCTCGATCTCGTCGCGGCTGGACATTCGTTGGAAGTGACGTCGTTCGTCTCGGGGCATCCGGTGAACGTGTTCGGGCGGCCCTTCGTGTCGAACCACTCGCTCGGACGTGCGGTGGACATCTGGGCTGTGGACGGTGCTCGGGTCAGTGGCAGCACGCCGGACGGCGGCGCTCATCGCGCGGTCGAGCGAGCGCTCGCCCTCGGAGCGACCGAGGTCGGATCGCCCTGGGATCTGGATGGTCCCGGCGGGCCATCGTTCACCAACACCCTTCACGCCGATCACCTTCATCTCGCGTTCGATCCGTGAGTGGCGACCCCGGTGGTCGGCCGGCGCTCGCCATGGCCGTGGCGACCGCGCTCAGTCGTGTCACCGGACTGGCCCGGACCGTGGCGTTGGCGAGCGTGCTCGGGGTGACGGCCGTGGCGGATGCATACAACGTCGCCAACACGATCCCCACGATGATCTTCACGTTTGTTGTGGGCGGAATCGCGACGTCAGCGCTGGTGCCGCTGTTGGTTCGATCGGCCACGACCGGGGGCCAAGTGGAGACTGCTGGTCGCGTCCTTGGCGCGACGGCCGTCATCGGCACCCTCGCATCGATCGTCCTGGTCGTCGTGGCCCCTGTCGTCGTTCAGGCCTTGACGATCGGAGCGCACGGCAGAACGGACAGCAGCGCGTACCGAGAGCTCGCCACGACGTGGTTGCGCTGGTGCGCACCGCAGGTGGCGTTCTACGCGATCGGTGTCGCCGCCACCAGCATCCTGCAGGCGAACCGCCGCCTGTTCCTCGCTGCAGTTGCGCCGGTGCTGACGAACTTGATCACGATCGGGTCCGTCGTCATGTTCGCGGTCTTGGTCGGTGGTGGGGTCGACTCTGCATCGGTGTCGTCGGGTGCTGTGGCGATTCTGGGTGCAGGCACCACTGTGGCGGTCGGTGCAGCGACGTCCGTGCAAGTGTGGGGGGCCCGTCGGCTCCATCCCTCGCTCCGATTGACGGTCGCACTTCGTCACCCGGAGATCATCGGTCTGCTCCCCACGGCCGGCTGGATGGTCGTGTACGTCGCGATGAACCAGATTGGACTCGCTGTCGTCGTGTCGATCGCATCCGCTCGCTCCGGCGCGCTCTCCGCGTACCAATGGGCGTTCGCCGTCATGCAGCTCCCCTACGCCTTGATCGCCGTGTCCGTGCTGACGGCGGCCTACCCGGAGTTGGCTGCCTCGGTTCACGGGGCCACGAGCCCCCGATCCGTGGTCCGCCGCGCGACCTTGTCGATGTGGGTGCTTCTGGTTCCCTCGGCTGCGGGGCTCTGGATCTTCGCCGACCCTCTAGCGGTCTTGCTCGTCGGGTCGGACGGCGCAGAGCTCGTCGCGAGCGCGGCTCGAGGATTCGCGCTCTCGCTTGTGCCCTTCGCTGCCTTCCAGCTCCTCACGAGAGTGAGTTACGCACGTGCCGACACTCGAACTCCCGCGCTCGTGAACATCGCTGTCAACGCAGCCAACATCGGGGCTGCGTTGATCGCTGCTTGGGCGTCGACGTCAGCGTCGTCGCTGCTATTTGGCCTCGCGGTTGCGCATGCGAGCTCCTACATCGTCGGGTGCATGGCGATGCTCTGGACGCTGCGGCCAACCGACACGGTGCGTGTGGGTGATCTCGTGAATGGAAGCGGCGCGGGTGCGATCGCAGCGCTCCTCGGCGTCGTCGTCGTCTTGACGGTGCAGTCTCTCGTGGCGAGACCGTCCGACCGGCCCGGCGCGATCGTCACCCTCGTCTCTGGTGGCGGAGCCGGCACTCTGGTCGTCGCGTCAGCATGGGCGTTTCTGGCGCGGCGGAGGCCCTCCGCGTCTGCGCCGAGTCGAACTCAGGAGGGGAGCGACGCAATCCAATGATGGACCTGCAACGCCGGCACCGCCATCGTCGAGGTGGTCAGCCCGGTCGTGGCGAGCAAGGTCGCACCCGCCAGGTCGGACCCCCCTGGCGCATCATCGAGCATCGCCTCGACTCTCGCGAGTACCCCGGACCCGGAGAAGGCCGGAACCGCGGCGGAGGTGCCTTCGAGAGCCACCAGAGCAATGGTTCTTGCCACCAGTCGGCGATCGTCGACCGCTCGGGCGGCGTCCTCGTCGGCCCATCGTTCGATCGCAAAGCGGATGCTTTTCTCGACACCACGGAGGCACGGGACCATCGCCGCGCACACGTTCCCGGCGAGGAGGTACCGGTGGTGCCCATGTCGCAAGTGGGACGCCTCGTGTTCGATGACGACGCGGAGCTCGTCGCGCTTGAGTCGGGAGCGGAGGCCTCTCGACAGCAGGACACCTCCCGCCCGACCGGGCACGGAGTACGCAAGGGGAAGGTCGGCTTCGATCACGGCCTGCCGTCCGGTGGACAATGAGCTCCATTCCCGCCAGATCAGGCGGATTCGTCTCAGGGCGCTCGCGGCCATGAGCGACACTGCGGCCACCGCTGCAAGTCCCAGGGCTGGTGTCACTGGCGCATGGCCGACGACCAGGCGCGCTCCCGGGAGGTGGAGGGTCGGGTGCGGTGCGAGTTGGAGGGTATAGGCCATCGCAACGACGCCGACGCTCGCCGCAACGGCGAGCGCGGCGGCTACTGCGGCGGTGACGAGCAAGCGGGCCGACCATGAGGGATGGAGCTTTCGCGGCAGTCGGACCAGGGCGCACGCGAGTGCGACGCAACAGAGCGTTGGTACAGCGATGAGCGCGGTCATGCTTTTCGATCCAGATCGTCGAGAACCTGTCGAAGTGCTTCTTCCTCGGCCGCGTCCAGACCGGTGACGAACTGACCGAGCGCGCTCACGCGGTCACTGGCGTGCCTGAGCTGGACCCGCATGCGTTCAGCGACCAAGTCACCCTCGTCTACCGCAAGCGCATACCGGTAAGAGCGACCCTGCCGCGCTCGGGTGACCATCTTCTTCTCACAGAGCCTGGTCAGGATCGTCGACACCGTCGTGTATGCGAGGTCGTCGCCGATCAACTCGCGCACAGTTCCGGCCGTCGCTGGCTCTTCATGCGAAGCCAGTGCTCCGAGCACCTCGGCCTCCAGTGCTCCCAGCGCGCGACGCCCGGTCAACTCGATTCGACTTCTACTCGGCGGGCGCGAACCGCATCACGGAGGTCATGGCGGGGGGCGGCCCGCTGGCGGCCGCGTTCGAGAGCGAGCGCGATGTCGCCCGGTGTGACTGCGCGCCGTCGATTGTTGCGGCACCGAACAGCGATCCATCCGAGGGTTGTCAACGTGACCACGAGTGTGACCCAGAACATCTACGACCTCCAGGGTCTGAATCGTAGGCCGGAAGTACGACAGCTGTCGAAGATTGAATCCGGTCGCTCCGCCGGACCTTGTCGATCGCGACTCAGTCCGAACCGCCGACTCGGGCGAGGTCGTCTTGCGTGGGCTGCCCGTCCGCGTCTGGTAGTTCGAGTTGGCCGCCCGGTTGGAGTTCTGGTGTGGGGCTTGCCCCGGCGAAGACGTCGAAGAGCTTTCGCGCGACCGGCGCGGCGGCAACCCCACCGAACCCGGATTCCTCGAGGACCACGGTCACCACGTATCGTGGGTCTTGCACGGGACCGAAGGCGGTGAACAGGGCGGTGTCTGCCTTGCCGTTGACCTGAGCGGTACCCGTCTTGCCGGCGACGGGGAAGGTGGCGTTGGGGAACCCGGCGAACACGCCGGCAGCGGTGCCGCCGTCCGTGCTGGTGACGCCGACCAGGCCATCGAGCAGGGGTTGACGGTATTCGGGTCGGAGTTCGGCTGTGGATGCGATCCGGGGCCCGAACGTGCGCACGGTGGCCTCTGGATTGTCGGGGCGGGTCACCTTCGACGCGATGTTGGGGGCGAATCTGGTGCCGCCGTTGGCGAAGGTCGCATATGCATTCGCCAACTGGACCGGGGTGACTGCGACGTCACCCTGCCCGATCGACATGTTCACGTTGTCGCCGGTGAACCAGTCCCGTTCCGAGAACACGCCGGGATTCGCGTCGAACTGCTGTTGGCGTCGCTCCGGCGTGGGGATTCTGCCGTCCTGCTCCGACGACAGCGGTATACCTGTCTCCTGGTCCAGACCGAAGGAGCGGGCCGTGTCTTGGAGTGCCTCGTCTCCCAGTTGGTCGCGCGCTCGCCAGAAG
>JAPKDO010000497.1 GCA_028822535.1 Acidimicrobiales bacterium | reverse complement strand
GCTGACCGCCGTCGGGCTGGAGATCGAGGTCGTCTCGTTGCCCATCGAGACCTACGAAGGACTGATCGCGACCGGGCAGCAGCAACTGTTCGTGTACGGCTGGTTGGGCGTCGCACGGTCGCCGTCGACGCTGCTGCCGGCCCTGTTCGACTCCGCATCGCCGGACAACGTGTCGGGTCTGGCCGATCCTGCAGTGGACGCTGCGCTGCGAGCGGCACGGGTCGAACCGATCGCCTCGGTCCGGGCGGCGGCCTGGCGCGACGTCGAGGTGGCCATCCTCGACCAGGTCCCGGTCGTGCCGCTCCTGCAGTTCCGCACGACCGGCGTCGTGAGCCCCCGCGTGACCGGCTTCGTCGTCCGCGCCGACGGCAGCCTCGACCTCGACGAGGTCTCGATCGACGGTTGAGCGACGGCGATCGTCGGCGGTTTCGTGGATGCGGCGATCGGCCGTGGGATTGGTATGGTGTCGCCTCCACCCGGACGCATCCGGGAGGCCACGTCGGAGTGGCGGAATTGGCAGACGCGCTAGCTTGAGGGGCTAGTGCCCGAAAGGGCGTGGAGGTTCAAGTCCTCTCTCCGACACCACGAAACACCAGGTCAAACGCTACTGACAACCGGCCCGGTGGCCGGTTGTCAGCGTTTTGTCATCAAACGAGCGTTTGGATGGCGGTAGGAGACCTCCGCCCGTGGGGTGGTTACCAGCACGCTCCGAGCACGATGCGGTTGGCTCTGGCACCATGTTCGAGTGGCGGATGGCGACCTGTACGAGCCAAGAACCATTGCGGAGTCGGTGACTCCCGCAACCGCGACCCTCGCCTCGATTGCCGACGCGCATCGACTGATGATCTGCATCGGCGCCGGGTTCTCAATGGCGGCGCCGACCTTCCTCCCGGCTGGCAAGAAGTTGGCGAACGAGGTCCATGCCCGGCTCGCGGCGAAGCTGCCCCATGTCCCAGAGTGCGACCCCGACAATCTGGTATCGGTTGCTGACGCGGTCGAGCCGCTGGAGACAGGCAGTGACCTGATACGTCGGACCTGCCTCGAGGCGGCGGACTTCCTTACCGCTGCTCCGAACCATGCTCACAAGCTCCTCGCTCTACTGCTTCTTGAGGGTGAAGTGAGCGCGATGTCTTGGAACTGGGACAACTGCATCGAGCGCTGCGGGCGCGGCGAAGAGCTGCTCACGATCATTAGGGACGAGGACCGCATCTACGCCCAAGGCTCGCCGCTCCTGAAGCTGCATGGCTGCGCAAACCATCCGACCACGATGCTCGTCAGCACGAGCGACCTCGATGAACCTCGGCCCTGGGTTGACGCTGAACTGGCGGGCAGACTGGCCGACTCTGTGGTCGTGTTCGTTGGCGTCGGCGACGTAGTGGGGTACACGAAGCGGCGCGTGTCGGAGATCAAGGAGACTCTCGGGAATCCAGATCACATTTTCGTGGTGTCGCCCGGAATCGTCGACGGATGGGAATCATCGGCCTGGGCGGAGGTTCTGGATGGTCTGCCAGCAGACAACCGGATCGCGGACACCGCCGAGGCGTTCCTGGAGTCACTGGCCGCTTCGATGATCATGGGCCTACTCCTGAAGGTCTGCGACTCTGCTGGTGAATACGGTCCCTTGAAGGCCGGAGCGAACGCAGTCAAGCGTGCAGTTGAGGACAGCGCCCCTCACCTTGTTTTATCTCTCGGTCGTTTTTCTCGAGTGCGGGCAAAGCCCGGGTTCCGGAACGTGTCAAGGGGGATGAGACAACTTCTCATGCGGATTGGATGAGTGCTTC
>JAPKDO010000150.1 GCA_028822535.1 Acidimicrobiales bacterium | reverse complement strand
CGTATGTCGAGTCGGCACACATCGCGGAGTCGGGAGGAGAGCAAGGAGCTGACCCGGCAGGCACTCCTGCGGGCTGCACTCAAGCTCCTCAGCCGCAACAGCTTCGACTCGATCAGCCTGCGCGAGGTCACCAAGGAGGCCGGGATCTCCCCCACCGCCTTCTACCGACACTTCGACGACATGGAGGAGCTCGGCCTCGAGCTCGTCGACGAGTCGTTCGGATCGTTGCGCGACATGTTGCGCGAGGCGCGATCGGACCCGGCGCTCATCACGAACGCGATCGACAAGTCGGTCGAGACCGTCGTGCTCTCCGCCGAGCGCAACAAGCTCCACTTCCGTTTCATCGCTCGGGAGCGGTACGGCGGCGTCAAACGCATCCGCAAGGCCATCCGTCGCCAGCTGCAGCTCTTCGCCGACGAACTGTCGATCGACCTGGCCGTGTTCCCGTTCGTGAAGGACTGGTCCGTCGACGACCGCAGGATGCTGGCCTCACTCATCGCCGAGACGATGGTGCACATGGCGGCCGAACTCCTCGAAGCCGATGCATCCGAGCGCGAAGAGATCATCGAACGCGCCCGCCAGCAGCTCGTCATCGTCAACCTCGGTGTTCCGATGTGGTCGCAGTTCGAGGACCGCCGCAAGATCGACGAACGGGCGCGAGCGGAACTCGAGCAGTAGCGACCTCGTTACGCGACGGTTAGCGCCGATGCGATCGTGTGTCGAACATGTCGACCCGAACCGTCAGACTCCCCCTCGTCGCGCTCCTCGCCGCGACCCTCACGCTCGCCGCCTGCGGTGGTGACGACGACACCGGGTCCGAGTCTCCCGACGCGACCACGATGACCGCCGACGACATCGCGGACACCACGACCACGATCGAAGAGGTCGACGACGAGACCGGCGACGAAGTCGACGGGCCGGACGACCAAGGCGCCGCCGACGTACCCGGCGCCGAGGCCGATCCGACGGCGACCATGCTCGGCGACAAGGCGATCCTGCTCGACGGTCTCCTCGGCGTCCGGATCCCCGCTGGCTGGGCCGTCTCGACCGCCACCGTGCCCGAACCCAGCGTCAGCCCGGCGGGCGGCGAGACCGAGGTCGACACCGATGCCATCGACCAGGTCCTCGTCATGGGGCCCGAGGAGGACCCGCGTGCTGCGACGTTCGCGCTCCTGCACTACTCGCACTCGGACTCCGTGCCGGGACTGACCGAGTTCACCGACGGGATCCGCGGGGTCCTCGGCGCCGACGGCACCAAGTTCACCGAAGGCCAGAGCGCTCGGATCGGTGGACAGGACGCCGTGCTCCACCAGCTACAGACGCCCGACGGCGACAGCGGCGTCTACATCTCGCTGCTCGCCGGAGACGAGTACTTCTTCATCGTCTCGATCGTGAGCGACGGCGCCTACGCCGACGACGCCGGCGACCTGGTCGCGTCGATCAGCTTCGAACCGGCAGCGATCGGCTGACGTCAGACGTCGAGCTGGGCGAGGAGCACCAGGGTCTCGCGTTCGGCGGGGAGGCCAGCATCTCGCAACGTGTCCCGGGCGTGTGTCGCCGCACGGCGAGCAGCCGAGGTCGACCCGAGCGCGACGTGGCACCGGATCGACAGTCGGTGCGCCCGCTCCGAGAGCGGATCGAGCCGTTGCGCTCGGGCCGCGAGCCCCATGGCGACCTCCGGCTCTCCCCGGGCCAACACCAACTCGCCCTGGCGACACGCTGCGGCATGCACGATCGAGCTCAGGCGCATCCGCTCGTAGACGACCCATTCGGCGCGCACCTCGGGAAGGAGTTCGCCGACCGCCAGGTCGGCGACCAGTTCGTAGTGGGTCAGCGCCTCGCTCGGCACGCCTGCCGCCTCGGCACGAACGGCCGCGACCATGGCGGCATCCACCATCTCGGTGTCGATCGTCACTCCGTCGTCGACCAGGCGCAGGCGGTCGCCGTCGGCCTGCAGGAACCACGGCGAGGCGTCGCCCCGGTCGGGCTGGAGCGCCTGCTGCAGGTGGTGGAGGTTGACCCGGAGATTCGACGCCGCCTTGTCATCCGAGAGATCGGGCCACATCTCTGCAGCGACCTCGGCACGCGACACGTCGCGACCGAGGGCGACGAAGGCCAGGAGGTGCCGCACGCGCTCGCGACGCTGCCAACCCTCGACAGGCACACCGTCGGACCGGTGGACCGAGAGCCCTCCGAGCAGGTCGATCCGGAGGTCGTAGCGGGGTCGGGCCGGCATCGCTCGGACGCGGCGGTTCGCCTCCTTCGCGAGGCGTTGGCCGACCGCGTGCTCCGAGTCGCGCGTGGCGATCCGTGCGAGCCAGGTGCGCAGGTGCGGTAACGAGGCCAGGACCTCGCTCGCTCCCGGTGCGTCTCCGGCCGCCAGGGCCAACTCGGCCAGCAGCGGCGGCGCCACGTGGACCCGCAACACGGTCGGGGACCGCCACGGCAGCCCGGACGCCGGGCCGGCATCGCCCGCCCGCAGCGCAGCGAGCGCTGCCCCAGCTTCGATCGCGACCGACATCGACGGGCCGAACTCGCACTCGTCGAGCACCTCGCCGCCGGGTAACAGCCCCCGGAGGAGTGCGAGGGCGTACAGGTAGGGCCGTTGCGGCCAACGACCGATCGGGACCTCGGCCAACAGCTGCTCGAACGTGGCGACCGCCGTGGGCTCGTCGACGGTCACGAGCTCGACCAGACCGTGGGCCACGCGTGCGAAGTGTCCGTTGAGGCGCACCGTGAGACGAGCCTCGTTCACATTGGTCTCCGACAGCGCGACCACCTCGTCGTGCGCCCCTGCAGCGACGCCCATGGCCACGACGACGCTGCGCAGCGACGTCGCCGTCGCGAGCGGGATCGTCTCGGCCCGCTTCGGCAGTTCGCGGGCGAAGGGCCAGGCATCGACCGGATCGATCTGGCCCTGCAGCCACACCGCCTGGGCGCGGTAGACGTCGCTGATACCGCTCGCGAGGACTTCGTCGAGCGTTGCGTTGAGCGCCTCGGGCCGGCCCAGGTCGACGAGTCGGATGGCGGTCGAGATGTCGCACTGTTCCTGCGGGAACCCCTCGAGGCCGGCGAGGCACTCCATCGAACGGTGCGGGTCGCCGGCGAGCTGGTGCCGGCGCGATGCGATGAACGAGCGGATGGCTTCGGCCAAGGGATCCCCCGCGTCAGCGAGTTCGACCACCCGGTCCGGCAAGAGCGGGCCACGCAGCCGGTCGAGGTCCTGGATCTGCGTCGCGCGCCAGTGTGACAACAACTCGATCTCGACCTCACCGGACGCCAACGCCTCGTCCGCCGCCTGCCTGAACACCGACGCCGCCTGCAGGTCATCGGTCGAGAAGTAGCGGGTCGCCTCCAGGTAGCGCCGGCCGGGGCTGTCGTGCATGGACGGGGGCAACAGGGCGTAGATCCGATCGATCTCCGGGATGTCGGCCGTGATCGTCGGTCGACGGGCGATCGTGATGATCACGTCGCGGAGCCCGTCCTCGTCGTCGGCGAGGGCGAACGCGTGCGCAGCCCGGCCGACCTCGCCGCGCCGTAGGAGCATCGCCCCTCCGGCGCGCAAGGCGGCGGTGCGTTCGGCGTCGTCGAGGACACCGTCCAGCGCGTCGGTCCACAGGTCGTGGAGCCGGAACGATCCGTCCGTCGAAGCGTCGACGAGCGGCACCCCCTCGACGAGTCCGGCGGCGGAGACCGCACCGCCGAGCGCTCGGACCAACTCGTCGTCGATGTCCCCGAAGGGCACCGCCGCGGCGAGCAGATGACGGCGATCGTCGGGCAGGGCCCGGAGCACCTCGTCCCAGACGTAGTCGATCGAGGCGCTGGTCCCGACCGCGCCGACGAGCGTGGCCAGCGCAGGCCACCGTGGCAGCTCGCCGCGCAGTCCCTCCGGGATCGACCGGAGTTCGGCCATCGACTCGAGCTCGTCGTCGGTGAACGCGAGGTCGGACTCGGTGATGACGACCGCTGCGTCCTGGCTCTGCAACCGGGCTACCGGCAATGGCGGCACCTGTCGACCGCTGATCACGAGGTGCCCGTTCGAGGGAAGCCGATCGAGCACCGCGCGCAGGACATCCGTCGCCCCATCGGCACCCATCAACCGATGGACATCGTCCACGATCAGCGCGACCTCCGCCGGCGCCATGGCCCACACCGCATCGGCAACCCGATCCACCGTGGCCTCACCGTCGGTGATCCCGGCGGCGCCGGCCAACCCTTCGAGCAACGACGCCGGGTCCCGGTCGGGTTCGATGACCCGCAGCATCAGATCGACGCCGACCCGCTCGATGCGGTTCTCGTGCACGGCCTGCGACAGCAGGGTCGACTTCCCGAAACCGGCGCCGGCCTCGATGACCGTCAGACGTCGATCGAAGCGCTCGCGGAGCACGCGGACGAGGCGTCCGCGCAGGAGCGCGTTCGGTGAGGGCCGCGTCGGCTCGTGCCGCGAGGGCGCGCCGGAGGCACGGTGCAGATCCGCCATCGGAGCGAATCTAGGGGCTGGGTACCTGCCGCCCGTTGGTTACGACGTGGTTATCGCTCGATCGAGATCCTGCCGACCATGACCTCCACGCTCGACCGGACCCGCGCCGTGCTCGCCCCCGACCTCGCCGCCGGGGAAACGGTCCTCGCCGCCGCCCAGGCCCAACTCGACGGCGGCACGATGCGGCTCGCGTCGCGCGTCGCTGCCGGCGCAGCGGGAGGTGGAATCGCGGGCGTGGTCATGCAGTCCGGCTCGGCGGACGACCTCGAGGCAGCCCTCGCCAACGGACTCGTGCTGGCCGTCTCGGGGCTGCGAGTCATCCTCCTCGACGTCACCGCCGTGTCGGCTCGCCCCAAGTCGGTGGTCGCAACGATCGATCGCTCCCGTATCACCGACACCGCGGCAGGCGAGAAGCGGGTGATGCTCGTGAAGCTCCCGACGATCGCGCTGACGATCGACGGAGCAGACGACCACGTCCTGCGCTTCGAGGTTCCCAAGACCTCGCGGCGCGACGCGGAGGCCGTGATCGCCGCACTCCATCCGTGAGTCGACCCGTTACGCCCTGGTTATCGCCGACCCCGGAAGATCCGCACATGTCGAAATCCCCCCATCTCCGCCGGCTCGTCACCGCGTTCGTCGCCACCCTCGCGCTGGCATCCAGCCTCGTGATCGCTGCAGTGGCCGCTCCGTCCGGTGCTGACGTCACCGACGGCTGGGCGGTCATCGAGGTCGGGTACCAACACACCTGTGGCGTCACCACCGTGGGTGAGGCGTACTGCTGGGGCAGCTCGGCCGAGGGCGCCCTCGGCAACGGCGTCTCGGGCGGACCGGGTCGGGAACGGCTCCCGGTCCCGGTGACCACGCCGCCAGGCGTCACCTGGGCGACGATCGATGCCGGACGGTTCCACACGTGCGGGCTGACCACGGACGGCGACCTGTTCTGTTGGGGCAACGACAACCTCGAGGTCGGCACACTGGGCAACGGCCCGGTGGTGGACGGCCAGTTCCGCTACGACGAGCCGACGCCGGTGGTCACGCCGGCGGGCGTGACCTGGGCATCGATCTCCGCCGGCGAGCATTCCTGCGCGCTGAGCACCGCCGGCGACGCCTACTGCTGGGGTCGCGGCGTCCGCGGTCAGATCGGCGACGGCGAGAACCTCGACCGCGACGTCCCCACCCTTGTGACCGCTCCGGCCGGCATCACCTGGTCGGAGATCCACGCCGGGCCGTCCAATGCGAACAACTTCGGGTCGAGGTCCACCTGCGCGATCACCACCGATGGCGCGGGCTACTGCTGGGGCGCCGACACCTACGGGCAACTCGGGAACGACGACCCCCTCGTCGACAGCAACGTCCCGGTCGAGGTCGTCACCCCTGTCGGCCAGACCTGGACCTCGCTGCGTCCGGGCATGAACCACAGCTGCGGCGTCACCGACACCGGCGAGGGCTACTGCTGGGGTCGTGGGGAGGCCGGGCGGCTGGGTACGGGCGCGCTCGCCGGCGAGTTCGGCGAGCCGGTTCTCGTGGATGCGCCGGTCGAGATCGACGGTTGGACCGAGATCGTGCCCGGCGGGTTCTACACCTGCGGTGTCACCACCGACGACGACCTGTATTGCTGGGGCTCCGAGGGGATCAGCGGCTACATGGGCAACGGCGGCGCGGAAGCGGCTCCCATCGAGCCCCGACCCGTCGCGGTGTCGACGCCGACCGAGGTCGCTGGGTGGGCCTCCGTCAGTGCCGGGAACCAGCACACCTGTGCCGTCGACGTCGCCAACGTCGGCTGGTGCTGGGGCCGGGACACCCACGGCATGCTCGGCGACGGTGGCACGGACACCCAGTTCGACGTCCCCACGATGGTCCGGGCGACCGAGGCGATCGGAGGCCCGCAGTTCATCGAGCAGTTCTCCCTCGCTCCGGAGTACACGCTCGATCAAGTCCCGTTCCAGATCCGTGCGATCACCGGATCCGGGCTCGAGATCGTCTTCACGTCGCAGACACCGTCGGTGTGCACCGTCGGCGACGAGTTCATGCGAGACGACGGCTACACCAGGGCCGTCGTCACCCTCGTGGGGGTCGGCACCTGCACCATCGTCGCGACCCAACCAGGTGACGCCGACTGGGATGCGGCAACGCCGGTCTCACGTACCGCTGTCGTCCTCGCTGGCACGGCCCAGACCACGTTGTCGGATCTGGCCCACACGTACGACGGAAGCCCGAAGGCCGCGACGGTCTCCACCGACCCCCCCGGTCTGGGCGTCGCCGTCACCTATGACGGCTCGCCGACCCCGCCCACCGACGCCGGGTCCTACGCCGTCGTCGCGACGATCGACGAACCCGGCTACGAGGCCACGCAGACCACCGGGACCCTGACCATCACCAAAGCGTCGCAGGCCATCACGTTCGCCGCTCCCGGCGACATCGCCTTCGGCGACCCGGCGGTGCCGATCTCGGCGACGGCCACGTCCGGGCTCCCCGTGGCCTTCTCGGTCGCCGGGCCGTGCACGACCGACGGCGCCACGGTGACGGCGACCAACGCCGGCGAGTGCACGGTCACCGCCACCCAGGACGGTGACGGCAACTGGGCCGAGGCCGCGCCGGTGGTCCACTCGTTCACCATCTCCGGTGCGCCTTCGACCATCACGGTCACGGACTGGAACGCCACCTACGACGGATCGCCGCACCCGGTCGGGGTCACGACGGACCCGGCCGGCATCGCGACGAGCACCACCTACGACGGTTCCCCCACGCCGCCGACCGACGCCGGCTCCTACGCCGTCGTCGTCATCGTGACCGAGACCGGCTACGACCCGGAGCAGGTGACGGGCACGCTCACCATCGCGAAGGCGCCGCAGACGATCACCGTCGAGCCGTTCCGCCTGCAGGTGTACGGCGACGGGGGCATCGACCTCCTGACGTCCACGACCTCGGGTCTGCCGGTGAGCTTCGCCGCCGCCGGGCCGTGCACGATGACCGGCAACCACGTGAACCAGACCGGTGCGGGTGACTGCTTCGTCACGATGTCGCAGGCCGGAGACGACAACTGGCTGGCCGCGCCCGACGTGGTCGAGAACGCGGAGATCTCCCAGGCGTACTCCGCCACCGACCTCGCCGGTCCGGCCGACGACACCGAGGTCGGAACCACGGCGACGTTCACTGCCACCGTGAGCGGCGTCGGGACACCGTCGGGCACCATCACCTTCGTCGCCGACACCGGGGCCACCGCCGTGGTCGATCTCGTCGACGGCGTCGCCACCTGGATGGTGGACGATCTTCCGCTCGGCACGTCGACGATCGCCGCCGACTACAGCGGCGACGTCGACCACCACGGTTCCTCGGCGGACCCGACCGGCCACGACGTCGTGACCGCGACGCTCGGCATCAGCGGGCTCCCGGACGAGGTCGAGGCGGGTGACACCGTCGACGTCATCGCCACCGGGTTCGAACCCGACGAGGGCGTCGACTTCGTGTTCGAGTCAGACCCGGTCGACGTCGGGACGGCTGTGGCGGACGCGACGGGCACCGCGATCCTGAGCTTCGCCATCCCCGACGTCGGCGCCGGCGCACACACGCTGCGGGCCACCGCCACGGGCTCCGGACTCGAAGCGACCGCGGGGACGACGATCGTCGAGGTCACGACACCGACCACGGAGCCGACGACGCCGGCGACCGTGACCACGACGCCGGAGACCGCGACCACGACGCCGGCGGCAGAGACGGTGACCGTCAGGCCCACCGGCGGCGCGCTGTTCTCCTCGGGATCGGCGCAGAACGCGACGAACTCGAACCTGCAGTTCCAGCCGGCGGGCCAACTCGCTCGGACCGGTTCTGACGGTATGGCCCCGCTCACGGCGATGGGCGCCGCACTCGTCCTCGCTGGCATCGTCCTCGCCGGCGGCGCTCGGCGGAAGCTGCGCTGACCACAGCGTTCTGGCGGGAACCCCTGACCGGTCGGCGGACCAGGTCAGGACGGCGAAGACATCGACCGGTCCCCTCGGAGGGACCGGTCGGTGGCCTCGTCGGCAGGGAAGAACAGTTCGAGCGACAGCTCCTCGAGGGTGACGTCGAGCGGCGTGCCGAACGTGGTGAGCGTCGTGAACATCGACAGTTCGCCCTCGGTGTCGGTGCCCGGATCGGTGGTGATCGTCAACGGGACGAGCAGCGGCGGATCGTCCCAATGTCCGGCCGTATGCACCTCGTCGAGTTCGGCCACGTTCGGGTACGCACGGACCTCCTGTTCGACGGCCCGCAGCTCGGCATCGTCGGTGAGCTGGATCGTCCGGCGCATCTGGCGCAGCAGATAGGTGGCCCAGTCCGCGAAGTTCACCGTGCGGGCCGCGAGTCCATCGGGGTGCAGACACAGGCGGAACACGTTCATCGTCGGTTGCAGGAGTTCCGCGGGAACTCCCTCGGTGAACAGGAACGCCGCCTCGTTCGCGAGCAAGACATTCCACGACCGGTCGACCACCACGCCGGGGTACGGGTCGTGGGCATCCAGCATCCGCTGGAGCGAGTCCCGCGCGCGGACCATGGCGTCGTCGTCGAGCGGCCGTTGGGAGTAGCGCGGCGCATAGCCCGCAGCGAGCAGCATCGTGTTCCGCTCGCGCAGCGGCACCTCGAGGTGATCGGCGAGCGCGAGGACCAGTTCGGGACTCGGGTTGGATCGTCCGGTCTCGACGAAGCTGAGATGGCGCGCCGACACCCCGACGTCGAGCGACAGGTCGAGTTGGCTGCGATTGCGCCGGCTCCGCCAGTCGCGCAGCAACTCGCCGACACCTGGTCGTGCACCGGTCGCGATCGTCATGGGAACGACGGTAACGAGGATCGACACCGGGCACGATTACCGCACGGGTAATCGTCATCACTACGTCGACGGCGGATGATCAGGGCATGACCGACACGCTGACCTCCTCACCCTCGAACCGAGCCGGGACGGCGAACACCGCCAGTCCGGTCGATGCCGAGCGCCCCGCGCGCCGACGGCGAGCACCGCTCGCAGTCG
>JAPKDO010000149.1 GCA_028822535.1 Acidimicrobiales bacterium | reverse complement strand
CCCCGGTGTCCCGACCGACGTGGGCGCCACGGAGCGTTTCACGTGAAACGGCGAGACGTGGCCGCCGTCCGGCTCCAGCCTGAGGCGCGTCCGTGCTGATGTGCCGTCGCGGACGGATGGCCGACCGTTTCACGTGAAACAACCGGGCGACGACAGCCGGGTCAGGCGAACTTCGGCTTCCGGGCCGGAATCCCGGCCCGGCGGGGCAGTTCGTCGGCGATCGAGCCGATGCGTCGGAGGCGCTGGATCCGAACCGGCTCCGCATCCGGTCCGGCAACGACTTCGAGCCCGAGCAACGCCAGGCCGTCCGCCGGCCACCGATCCGCGCCCTCGTCCGGCGGCTCGGTCACGACGAGGAGTCCCTCCGAGGAAAGGAAGCCAACACCACACTCGGCGGTGACCGCCGGGGGACCGAACGACCGCGAGACCACCAGGTCCGCAGATCCGCGGAGATCCGGGTGCCGGGCTGCGTCCTCGGCCCGAGCATGCAGCGCTCGCACCCGATCCCCCCAGTTCAGCGCCCGAATCGCCTGCGACAGCAGCCGCACTCGACGCGCAGACGCGTCGATCAACACCCAGGACGAGTCAGACCAGTGCCCGGCCAGCGCCAGACCAGGGACCCCAGCGCCAGAACCGAGATCCACGGCACGCCGTGGCGGTGCCACCTGTGCAGCCAGCGCCGTCGCGTGATCGAACTGTCGGCGCACCGACCCAGGGCCGACCGCCCCCATCTGCTGGCCGACCTCCCAGTGCTCGAGGAGCGTGGCGACCCAGCGAGGGTCGTCCATCACGTCCCGGCAGTGAGCGGGGGGACCACCAGGGTCTGTCCCGGGAGGATCAGGTCAGCGTTCCCGGGCTCCACGAGCTGGTCGACGTTGGCGTCGATCAGCGTCGTCCAGTAGTTCACGACGTCGGCATCGCTGGCGCCGGGATCGGCGTCGTACACGACAGATTCTGCGATCGTCCAGAAGTTGTCACCGGTGGCGACCACATGCTCGCCACCATCGGTGCCGGCGTTCTCGGCGTTGCCGTCCTCGGCGTCATCGACTTCCGGCTCGTCGGCATCGGTGTCGCCGTCGTCCGTCGATCCGCCGTCGGAGTCCCCATCATCAGGTGCGGGGTCACCGGCGGTGTCGTCAGGAGCGACCGGACCGGCAACGGTGCCGACCGTCTCGTCTGCGTCGTCGCCGTCGGCATCGTCGGCGTCGTCGGCGTCAGAATCGCCGGGAGCCGGATCTCCTGCAGCGATCTCACCTCCGTCGCCACCCACGCGGCTGTAGATCTGGAGCATGTCGCCGTTGCGGTCGACTGCGGTCGACGCGAAGTCGGCCTCGAGTGCATCCTGCACCGCCTGCGGAGCACCGGGGCCGAGTACCACCACGTCGGGGCCGCCATCGAGGTCGGCAGGAGCGTCGATCGGCACGGCGTCGCGATCGGGCGGTACGACGCCGGCCACGCCGGAGCCGGTCACGCCCACGACGGCGCCGGCGGGGGAGACCTCGTCGATCGCCGCCCACACCGGGTCGCCTGCCGCCTCGACCCCGTCGTCACCGCGTGGAATGGCGAGCACACCCACGACCAGGCCGACCAAGGCGAGCACGCCGATGATCAAGGCCGGGCGCAGCGCTCGACTGTCGCTCGAGCGGGAAGTCGCCGCGCCGGCGGCGCCAGCCACTGCCGAACGCGCGTTCGATTTACGACGGGCGTAGCCGAGTCGTTCGAGGGATGCCTCCGGGAAGACCCATTCGGCGCCCTCCTTCGATGTCGTGGCACCGACCACCTGGCCCTCACGGAGCAGGCGCCGCAGCGTCTTACGACTGATGCGGAACTGCTGTACCGCCGTCGCAATCGTGAGGTTCTCCACGCTCATGCCAACCAGTTGCACTCGACCGCTGCCTGACGACGGATCCCTGGACGGGCAGCGTCAAACGGTCGCCCGACGGGCGACAACTCACTTTTCCACACCGGCTCGACGCAGGTCAATCCCCTGCGTCGAGCCGACCGTTGGCCGGCGGGCAGGGTGCGCCGACGGCTCAGTCGTCGGGGTGCACCACGACGTGGCGGCGGCGATCCTCGCCGCGGCTGGAGGTGTGGATGCCGTCGATGTCGTTGGCCGCGTCGTGCACGATCTTGCGATCGGGCGGCGACATCGGTTCGAGCGCCACGGCCGAGCCGGAGTCGAGGACCTTCTCGGCGACCTGGGCGACGAAACGCTCGAGCGCTTCCTTTCGCCGAGCGCGATACCCGGCGACGTCGACGCGCAGGCGGCCTTCGAGACGACCGGAGTGTTGCTGGGCGACCGCGGTCCGGGTCAGCTCGGAGATTGAGGAGAGCGTGTTACCGCGCTGGCCCACGAGCAGACCCAGATCGTCGCCCTCGACACGGATCTCGATCGCGTCGTCATCGGCCAGGTGCTCGGACTCGACCGTGGCCGTGGCGCCGAACGCCTCGACGAGGCCGGTCACGAAATCGACCGCAGTCGGCTCCTGCTCGGTGAGGGGGATGTCGCTCATGGGTGCTCCTCTCGACCCGCCGGAGCGGGTCTGTTTCGGTGTGTCAGAAGGTGTCGACGGTGCACCGTCGGCCGCAGGGGGAGCCGCCGGCGGGGGAGCCTGCTTCTCCGGCTCCTCGTCCTGGCGGGAGGACGGCGGCGTCGGTGGGGCGGCGGCGGGCTGATCGTTCTTGGACGATGCCTTGGCGCCGGATTTCTTGGACTGGCCGCCCTTGCGTCGCTTGCCGTCGCGCTTGGTGCGCCGGTTGCGCCGGTCGATCTTGGGGCGCGGTCGGGTCGGCTTCACCCGGGCGCGGACGCGCGCCTCGGTCGTTCGCAAGCCGAAGAGCGACGAGGTCGGCTCGGCGAGGACCTCGCACTCGAGGTCGTCCTCGTGGATGCCGAGCACATCGAGCGCACGATCACGCGCCGCAGCGACAGACGTGCCGGTGGTGACGACCCACTGCACGGGCCGCTACCGCCGCCTCTTGTTCTTCTTCTTCTTCGAACTCGGTTGATACTTGCCACCTGCGCCGTTGCCCGAGCCGGCACCAGAGTCGGCGTCGCCGGACTTCGCGCCACCAGCCTTCGAGTCGCCGGACTTCGTGTTGCCGTTGCCGCTCTTGGCGGGCGTCGACGACTTCGCGCCCTTGCCGTCGCCCTTGGCGTCTTTGGCGTCCTTGGCGAGTTTGCGGGCCTCGGCCGCCGCCTTGTTCGCCTGGGCGCCCGGGGCGTCGTCGTGGCCGTAGAGCGATCGGGTGATGTAGGCCTGCAACCCGATGCGGTAGATGCTGGAGGTCACCCAGTAGACGACCAGCGCCGCCGGGAAGTTGATCGAGATCACGCCGAAGAAGGCGGGCATCACCCGCAGCAGGATCTTCTGCTGGGGCATCGCCATGCCGCCGTCGGCGCTCCGGGCCGAGACCTGCTTCTGTTGGACGTACTGGGCGCCGATCATGAACAGGATCAGGACCAGGTACGGCATGCCCTTGACGATCGACTCGCCGATGGCATCCGAGGTCGACAGCGCCAGGTCGAGACCGAAGCTCTTCATCTCGGTCTTGCCGACGAGATCGCCATAGAGCTGCGAGCTGTGGTCGAGATACTTCGGGTCGAAGCACTTCTCGACGCCTTCGGCCACGCCCTCGGGGCAGGCCTCGACCGTGCGGCGGGTCAGGCCCTGGATCAACCGGAACAACAACAAGAACACCGGAGCCTGGACCAACAAGGGGAGACAGCCACCGAGCGGGTTGAGCTCGTTCTCCTGGTAGAACGCCATCAACTCGGCGTTCATCTCCTGGCGATCGCCCCCCTTGTGCTTCTCCTGGATCTTCTTCAGCTCGGGCTGGAGCAGCTGCATCTTGATCATGCCCCGGGTGCCCTTGAGGGTCAGCGGGGTCGTGATCAACATGACCAGCAAGGTCATGAGCATGATGGCGATCGCGTAGTTGGGGACGATCGCGTAGAAGAAGTCGAGGACCTGTGCAGAGGCCTCGAAGATCGTGTCGAACATCTACTCGGTCCTTCGAGAGTCGGAGTTCAGGTCATCCGTGCCGGGAACGGAGTCCCCCGTGCCGGGAACTGGGCTTTCCGTGCCGGGAACTGGGCTTTCCGTGCCGGGAACTGGGTCATAACCATGCCCGCCCCAGGGGTTGCAGCGGCCGATCCGGCGGGCGGCGTACCAACTGCCCCGAACCGCACCGTGTTCGACCAGGGCTTCACGGGCATAGGTGGAACACGACGGCACGTAGCGGCACGGCGAGATCCGGCCGGCGAAGAGGTACTGGTAGCCCCCGATGAGGCGGTCGAACAGTCGGGCGACGAGACCCGCGGGGCGGGCGACGAGGTCGTGTCGGTGTGTCGTCGCGGTCACGACAGCTGCGCCAGTGCAGCGTCGAGGTGCCGGCCGAGCTCGTCGTACGTGGCGTTCGCCCCGGCCGGGGAGACCGAGACCAGGTAACGGCCCCCGACGAGCACGTCGGCGTGCAGGCGTTCGCGCATCAGGACCCGGAGCCGACGGCGGATGCGGTTGCGGACCACGGCCGAGCCGACGGAACGACCGAGTGCGTACGCCACGGCGACACCGCCATCGGGCGCGTCCGGGGCGCGCACGACCCGGATCGGGCCGGATCGGCCACGATCGCGACTCGCCGACAGGGCTGCGAAGTCGCGCTGGTGCCGGATCGCCTGCGGTGCGCTGGACACACGGCGTCGCCGAGGTGCCGGCTCAGGCCGACAGGCGGGCGCGGCCCTTGGCGCGACGATTCGCGACGACGGAACGGCCACCACGGGTCCGCATGCGGCTCCGGAAGCCGTGCTTGCGGGCTCGGCGCTGGCGCTTCGGCTGGTAGGTGCGCTTCATGAGATGCTCGGTTTCGTGCTCGAGGTTCGTTCGTCGGTCGTACGCAGATTCCCGGAGACCCCTGGGCTGCCCGAGAACAGGCAACCCGAGAACAGGCAACCAATGGTCGGGGAACAGGGGTCGGGGCGCGTCGGACCAATCGACCACGCTACCGATCCGTCCGAACCGACACCAAGCAGGCCGGCCGGGCCGGCGTCGTCGCGGCCGCACGAAACCGGTCGATCCTGGTCGCCGGCAAAGCGTCACCGACACGATCGATGGTCGTTCGGACACGTTGACCTGCGGTTTTCAGCGCCCTTGCATCGGCCTGTCAGACGACTGCTACGGTGCGCCGCCACAACGCATCAGCCGATCGATTTCCCCGTATTTCCTCGTCTCGATGCGTTCGAATCGGGCCCGTCTCCTGGGATCAGACGGCGCTTCGTCGTTTTGTCCACAGGTGTGGACGTTGTTGTGGATTCCCGGGAGCGGACACTGGAGGCGGATCGTCCATGAACGACGCCGAGACGGTCTGGAGCGACTGTGCAGCGCTCCTTCGAGACCAGGTATCCGGCGCGGTGTGGAACTCGTCGTTCCAGAACGTCGAGCCCACCGGGTTCGACGGCCGACGCCTCACGCTGGGCTTCCCGTCCTCCGTGGTGCGCGACCGCGTCCACGACCGCTACCTGGGACTCCTGCGGGCCAACCTGGTCGAGGCCGGCCATGGCGACGTCGATGTCGTGCTCGAGAGCCGCCCGCCAGAAGCCCAGACGCTCCCACTGTTCGACGAGCTGTCCGCGATCCGCGACGACCACGCCGGGGTCGCCGACAACGACCGCCCGGCCCCGACCCAGAATCCGGCACAGAACTCGACCCAGAGCACGACATCGGGCCCGGCGGGAACGATCCCGGCCGCCCCGGCGAGCACGCCCCAGGCGACGCTCAACGATCGATACACATTCGACGCGTTCGTCACCGGTGCATCGAACCGCTTCGCCCACGCCGCCGCCCTACGCGTGGCCGAGACCCCGGCCCGCAGCTACAACCCGCTGTTCATCTACGGCGATGCCGGCCTGGGAAAGACGCACCTGCTCCAGGGCATCGGCAACTACGTGCTCGAGAACTACCCGAACTACCGGGTGCGCTACGTCACCTCCGAGCAATTCCTCTCCGAGTTCGTCGACTCGATCCGCGCCGGCACCAACGAGGCGTTCAAGCGCCGGTTCCGCGACATCGACGTCCTCCTCGTCGACGACATCCAGTTCTTCGAGGGCAAGAAGGAGACGCAGGAGGAGTTCTTCCACACCTTCAACCACCTCCACACCTCGAACCGCCAGATCGTGCTGTCGTCGGACCGCCCGCCCGATGCCATCCCGACCCTCGAGGACCGGCTTCGCAGCCGTTTCGTCATGGGTCTGCTCACCGACATCCAGCCACCCGACTTCGAGACCCGCCTCGCCATCCTGCGCAAGAAGGCCGAAGACGAGGTCTCGCCGGTACCCGACGAGGTGCTCGAGTACATCGCGGCGTCGATCAACGACAACAACATCCGCTCTCTCGAAGGTGCCCTGACCCGGATCACGGCGTGGGCGTCGCTGAACAAGGAGACGATCACCCCCGAGCGGGCCGCCGAGACGCTCAAGGACCTGGTGTCCGAGCGTGAAGCGCGTCCCATCACACCCCAGGCGATCCTCGACGCCACGGCCGAGTACTTCAGCTACACGGTCGAGGAGCTCATCGGACGCTCTCGCACGCGCCCGCTCACGACGGCTCGCCACGTCGGCATGTACCTCTTCCGCGAGCTCACCGACCTCAGCTTCCCGAACATCGCCAAGGTGTTCGGCGGCCGCGACCACACGACGGTGATCCACGCCGTCGAACGGATCAAGGCCCAGATGAAGGAGCGCCGCCAGGTGTTCCAGCAGGTCACCGAACTCATCCAGCAACTGAAGGACGGGTAGGGGCCGTGTCGTTGCGGTCGCCTCGCAAGCTTCGGCTCCCTGCCGGGATCGGCGCTGGCGCTTCTCCCGATCCCGGGATGCTTGATCGAGTGAGCACGCCCTGTGGACAACGTGCTGCATGGCCTCGGGACAACCGGTGCGCGCGGCCCGTCATCTGTGGACGGCGGAGCCCGACTCCACCGGACCGGCCGACGACACTGCATGTCTGGGGACAGTCGTGGGACGACGATCACCACGCTGACCTGCCGCGATGGGGCAGTATCCACAATCCACACGCCCCACCACCACACCCATTCTTCTCCTCACATCCCTGGGTAGAAACCGAAGGAGCGCAGAGACCGTGAAGTTGCGTTGCGAACGAGACGTGCTCGCCGAAGCACTGTCGACCGCAGGCCGAGCCGTGGCCAGCCGCGGGGCCCTGCCGGTCCTCTCCGGCGTGCGGATGGAACTCGAGGGCGACCAGTTGACCCTGACCGGCTCCGACCTCGAGCTGACCGTCTCGGTGCAGTTGACCGTCGCCGGCCTCGCCGACGGGGTGTCCGTCGTTCCCAGCCGACTGCTCAACGACATCGTCAAGGCGCTCGAGCCCGGCGCAGTCGAACTCGAGACCAACGACGAGACGGCGCGCATCGCGTCGGGCCGATCCGAGTTCTCGCTCAAGCCGCTGCCCGCGGACGAGTTCCCGAAGGTGTCGCCCGTCGAGGGTGACGAGGTGCGCTTCGACGCCGAGGCGCTCGTGGGCGCGCTGCGCCAGGTCCTCCCGGCGGCGAGTACCGACGACAACCGCCAGATCCTCACCGGCGTGTTGCTCGCCGCATCCGATGCCGAGGGCGGTAGCGAAGGGCTCCGCCTCGTCGCGACCGACAGCTACCGCCTCGCCGTGGTCGACCTCCCCGGCGTCAGCGTGTTGTCGTCAGGCAAGTCGGTCCTCGTGCCGTCGCGTGCGCTGTCCGAGCTGTCCAAGGCGCTCGGCGACGGCGGCGAGATCACGCTGCGCCTCGGCGAGCGCGATGCCAGTTTCGCCGTGGCCGGCGACAACGGTGCCGTGCGCCTCACGACCCGCCTCATCGAAGGCGACTACCCCAACTACCAAGGCCTGATCCCGCAGTCGCAGCCAAACCTGTTGACCGTGTCGCGCGAGCCGCTGATCGAGGCGCTGCGCCGCGTGAAGCTCCTCGCCCGCGACGCCACGCCGGTGCGGATGCAGATGTCGTCCGACGGCCTCGAGTTGCGTGCCGTCACCCAGGACGTCGGTGAGGGCACCGAGTCCCTCGACGCCAGCTACACGGGCGACGAGCTCACCGTGGCCTTCAACCCCGACTACCTGCTCGCCGGCATCGAGGCGGTCGAGGCCGAGGAGATCAGCCTCGCCACCATCGACTCCCTCAAGCCCGCCGTCGTCCGAGACCCCACGACCGACGACTTCCTGTACCTGTTGATGCCGGTGCGGGTGCAGTGACGCCGGGTTGTCCCTCCATCTCTCCCATCTCTGGCTGAACGACTACCGGAGCTACTCGGCGGTCGACGTCGAACTCCCGGCGGGCACGACCGCCGTGCTCGGGAGCAACGGGCAGGGCAAGACCAACCTCCTCGAAGCCATCGCGCACCTGGCCGGCGGGTCCCTTCGCGGCGCCACCACCGAGGCCATGGTGCGGGTCGGCGCCGAGCGCGCCGTCGTCCGGGCCGAGGCCACCCGGGGCAACCGTGCGTTGTTGATCGAGGCCGAACTCGCCACCCGTGGTCGGGGACGCATGCAGCTCAACCGTCAGCCGGTGAAGCGGCGCAGCGATCTGCTCGAGGCGCTCTCGGTGACCATCTTCAGCCCCGAGGACCTGATCCTCGTCAAGGGCGGGCCGGGGGAGCGACGGTCCTGGATCGACGACGCCGTGGTCGGCCTCGACCCCCACGCCGACGGCGTCCGTTCCGACGTGGAGCGCATCCTGAAGCAGCGCAACGCGCTCCTCAAGAGCGTGCGGGGTCGAAAGCCCGACGAGTCGGCGCTGCTCACGCTCGACGTGTGGGACGACCGACTCACCAAGGCCGGGGAGTCGCTCGCCGATCACCGGCGCGCGGCACTCGACCAGATCACGCCCCGGATCGCCGTCGCCTACCACGACCTCGCCGGCCGCGAACTCCCGGTCGACACGACGTACCAGGCGTCGTGGGCCGCCGAGGGCCTCGCTGCGTCGCTCGCCGCGGCTCGTGACGACGATCTGCGCCGGGGGGTCACGACGGTCGGCCCCCATCGGGACGAGGTCGCCTTCGCGCTCGACGATCTCCCGGCCCGCACCCACGCCAGCCAGGGAGAGCAGCGTTCGCTGGCGCTCGCCATGCGCCTCGCCGTGCATCGTGCGGTCACCGACGCCCGCGGCGTGAGCCCCATCCTCCTGCTCGACGACGTGTTGTCCGAACTCGACGACGACCGTGCGGCGGCGCTGTTGGCCAACCTGCCGACCGGCCAGGCGCTGCTCACGTCAGCGACGGCGCTGCCGACTCCGGCCGAGCCCGATCTCGTCGTCGAGGTCGTCGACGGAACCGTGCGCGAGCGGTGAGGCTGTCCGCGGGCCAGGATGGTGCCCGTGGCTGACGACGACTTCGACCTCGGTCCGCTGACCGACATGTCGTCGCTGCTCGATCGTGTGGTGCGGGGCATGGGTGCGCCGGGCACCGATGCCGTCGACCTCGTGTTCAACCGCTGGG
>JAPKDO010000496.1 GCA_028822535.1 Acidimicrobiales bacterium | reverse complement strand
CGTGGTCGAGCAGTTCGGGGACCTCGACGTCGAGGTCGTCGGCGCCGCGAGCGACCGCGGCCATGAGCTCGATCCGTCGCGGGATCGACGGATGATCAGCGCGCATCCTGCGTAGGACGCGATGCCCGTCGAGGGCGAACACCTCCGCCTCGCCGCCCTCGCCGATCTTCTCCATCGTCCAGGGTCTAGCGAATCGTCCTCGACCGCTGGCGCGCGTTTCGACGCCTCGCGGCGCGCCGAAGCCGCCGTCCATGGTGCGGACGGCGGATCGGGCGGGTTCAGCCCGGAGTCGGCGTCGGGCCCCGGGGCCGGACGTCCCACTCGATGCCTGGGGGGTCGGTTGCGACCCATCGGCCGATGTCGTCGTCGAACCGGAGGTGCCACCCGCGGTGGAGAAGTCGATGGTGGTGGCGGCACTGGAGTGTGGCGTTGTCGGTGGAGTCGTGTCCGCCGTCGCTCCTTGTGTGCAGGTGGTGGGCGTCGCAGTGCTTCGGTGGCCGATCGCAATCCGGGAAGGTGCAACCGCCGTCGCGTACGGCCAGCGCTCGGCGCTGAGCAGCGGTGAACTGCTCGCTGCGATCGGACGCGTCGAGCAGCGTGGTCCGGCCGGCCAGA
This sequence comes from Acidimicrobiales bacterium, assembly GCA_028822535.1. Classification (GTDB taxonomy): domain Bacteria; phylum Actinomycetota; class Acidimicrobiia; order Acidimicrobiales; family Salinilacustritrichaceae; genus Salinilacustrithrix. The sequence goes on along the minus strand of JAPKDO010000496.1, from coordinate 1,179 downwards.
AGGGTCGCGACCAGGCCGCTGTCGCAGAGGAGTTGTTCGGCCACCGTTCGGCTCATCGTCCACCGATCTGCCCGGAGGTCGAACCCGTCGAGGTCGTCGTAGCGCCGGTCGCCAGCGAACGTGCGGAGGTCGATGACGACGTTGGCGGTCGCACCCGAGCGGGGACGGACGAGCAGTGCGGGGCTGGTCTGGTCTGGAGCGTCGCCACCGTCCGGTGAGCTCGACTCCGCCTCGTCGGGCTGCGTCATGCCGCCGAGACCCCACGCCGCCATGTCCGTGAGCGCGTCCGCCGTCCGCTCGGCCGGAGTCCGCGGTGTCGTGGGACCGTCCAGCGGGTCGGGCGAGGGCATGAACGCCTCGAGGCCGGCGGTGATGGTGACCAGCGCCTCGGGGTCGAGCCAGCCGTGGATCTCGCCGCCGCCGAAGAGTGACTGGCTGACGTGCAGTTCGTGGCGGTGCGACCGGGGCGGGGCGGAGAGCTCCTGGTCGACCAGCGATGCCCAGTGGGCGAGCATCGCCGACCAGCTGTTGTAGCGATGGAGACGCAGGTTCTGCTCGAGGATCGTCTGGAGCGATCCGTCGAGCAGGGCTTCCCTCGCGCCGGTCGCGTGGGAGGCGAGCAGCTCGGCTCGTCCGTACGACAGCGTCCCGGTCAGGACAGCCGTGGCGAAGTCGGGATGGCGAGCGGCGAGGCGTGCCACCTTGGCGATGCGTCGAGCCTCGGGGAGTTCGATGCCCGAGTACGCCGCCAGCCACGTGGCGAGGGTGCGGGCGCCGGATCGCTTCCACCCCTCGTTGGCGCACAGATCGACCGAGCGACGGACGAGCTGGAGGCGGGCACCCTCCATGGCCGCAGCGGCTGCTGCCGCAGCGTCCAGCTCCTCGATCGTCGCCCCGTCTCCGTTCACGAAGCGATCATCGCACAGGGGGTATGACAGTTATCCGGGTTCGAGGCGTCGATCCACCATCGCGAATATCGGCATGTCGGATGGCGTCAGACGCGTGGGCCGAGACGACTTCTTTCAGCACTCTGGACCCACACGTGGCGTCCGAATCATGACGTGTGGGCTCAGAGCGCCCTTCACCGCGTTCTTGACCCACACGTCCGAGGAATCCGAACCGATTGATGCTCCTAGGGATGTCAAGCGAGTCGTTCTCGGGGTAGGGCGTTGAAGACGT
>JAPKDO010000495.1 GCA_028822535.1 Acidimicrobiales bacterium | reverse complement strand
GACCAAGGCCTGATAGAGACGCGGCAAGTCTCGACGGCCACCAAGCCGCCGGACGCTGTCCCTTCCGCTGCAAGCCTCAACAACCAGATCTTCGCTGTCGGTGTCTCTGAAGGCGACGTCATCACGACAGCGCAGCTCACACCCCGTTCGCTGAGCAACGTCCCGATCCCAGAGGGATTTGACGGGTTGGCCGTCAGCGTCGAATACACCGCCGGCGGCGCTGGGTACATCGCGCCCGGGGACACCGTGAACGTCTATGGCGTCTTCGGGGTTCCAGGCAGCGTCAGCGACGGTGGCCTCGTCACGAGTTCCGATGGCGGCCCTGGGGCGATTCCCCGAACGGAGTTGGCGCTCACCAACGTCTTGGTTCTCGCCGTGAACGAACAGCAAGAGACCGCTGCACAAGCCGCGGCGAGCGCCGCCGATGGCGAAACCGGTACTCGCCCGGACTCAAATCTTCCGCGTACGTATCTTCTCGCTCTCCGTCCGACCGACGTGGAACGGGTGGTGCAGCTCACGTCGTTCGCGAACATCTATCTCAGCCTCACCGCCGACGACGCGCCCAACGTCGGGGACACCCCCGGCGTCGCCGGCGACAGCGTCAATGGCCCGGTCAGCGCCGACAGCGCCGCACCGCAGTCGTGAACCGACGTACGCTCGACCTGACAGGAAGAGGACACTCCGCGTGACGAAGATCCTCGTACTCGACCGAGGCGATGGCTTGGCGGAGCAGATCCGCGGGCTGTCGGACCAGTTCTCGGAAGCGCCGAAGATCACCGCGTGCACCCGCATCGGTGCCGTCGGCGAGATGCTCGAGGACGAAGGCCCCTTCGAGCTCCTCGTCGCCGGCCCGAGCCTCGGGACGCGCTCCGGCCTCGCCCGCCTGCGGATCATCGCGGAAGAGCTTCCCGAGATGCGGATCGTCCTCGCGTTCTCGAGGCGGCCGGACGCATCGCTGCGCGACATCGTCCGCACCGGTGCGATCGATCTCCTGCAGCTACCGGTCGAGGACGCGGACCTCGTCGAATCGCTCGAACGAGCAGCGGCGCTCGTTCCGGCCACGCCCGCACCCGTCATCGTTGAACAACAGGCGCCCACCAGTACCGACGCCGCCGTGGCGGTTCCCGAGCCCGAACAGGATCGGCCGGGCATCGTCTACACGATCGCTTCGGCCACCGGTGGCTGCGGCAAGACCTTCTACGCGACGAACCTCGCCTGGTTCCTCCACAAGTGGATGGGCAAGAAGGTCTGCATCGTCGACCTCGACCTCCAGTTCGGCGAGGTCTCCACCGCGATGCGCCTGCGGCCCAAATACACCATCTTCGATGCGCTGCAGCGCGAGGACGCCGACGAGAGTGACCTCGCGTCGCACATCGAGGAGTACACGGTCGTCCACGACACCGGTGTCCACGTACTGGCGGCACCCCGGGAGCCCAGCGAGGCCGACCGGATCAGCCCGCCCGATGTCACCCGGATCCTCGATGCGGTTCGCAACCGCTTCGACTACGTGCTCGTCGACACGCCGCCGCAGTTGGCCGAGACGGTCCTGGTGGCCTTCGACATGTCGGACCTCCTGTACGTCATGGCCACGCTCGACCTCCCCAGCGTTCGCAACATGAGCGTGTTCCTGAGCACCCTCGAGCGCCTCAAGATCGACACCGGCGACCTGCGGCTCGTGCTGAACAAGGCCGAAGAGGACATCGGGATCGACATCGACCAGGTGACGAAGCTCTTCCCGCAGGGATTCGAGTCGGTGCTGCCCTACGCCAAGGAGGTCAGCCGCTCCATCAACCTGGG
>JAPKDO010000148.1 GCA_028822535.1 Acidimicrobiales bacterium | reverse complement strand
CGTGGTCGTGCACCCGCAGTCGATCGTGCACTCGATGGTCGAGTACAACGACGGCGCCACGATCGCCCAGTTGTCGATGCCCGACATGTGCCTCCCGATCGCGTATGCGCTGGCCTATCCCGATCGCATCGGCACCCCGTTCGGTGCCATGGACTGGACCTCGGTCGGTCGTCTCGACTTCGAGCCGCCCGACCACGATGCCTTCCCGTGTCTCGGCCTGGCGTACCGAGCCGGACGCGCTGGCGGGTCGGCGCCGGCGACGCTCAACGCCGCCAATGAGATCGCCGTCGAGGCATTCCTCCGGGAACGCATCCGATGGGTCGACATCCCTGACGTACTGGAGGCGGTCCTCGACCGGCATGATGGTGGGAGCGCCGACAGCCTCGACGAGGTGCTCGACGCCGACGCCGCCGCCCGCCGGGTGGCCGCCCAGATCATCGACGCCCGCCCCTCCGAAACAGGGATTCCTTCGTGACCGACCTCCAGGATCGACCGAGCCCGCCCGACGGCCCCGTTTCCGGTGACTCGGCGTCCGGCGAACCGGAACTCGAAACGGGCACGTCGCCACTGAAGCTCGTGGTGCTCGCTGCGCTGCTCGGCGCTGCGGGGATCTTCGGCGGGCTGTCGATGGTGATCGTGATCCTGTCGGTCGTCGTCATGATCTTCCTCCACGAGCTCGGCCATTACCTGGCCGCTCGGTGGGCCGGGATGAAGGTGACGGAGTTCTTCATCGGGTTCGGTCCCAAGATCTGGTCGTTCACCAGAGGGGAGACCGAGTACGGACTCAAGGTGATCCCCGCCGGCGCCTACGTGCGAGTCATCGGCATGAACAGCCTCGACGACGCGCACGACGCCGCCGACGAGCCCCGGACCTATCGCCAGGCCTCGTTCCCCAAGCGGATGATCCTCGCCGTCGCAGGTTCTGGCATGCACTTCGCGCAGGCGCTCCTCGCGCTCTTCGTCGTGTTCGCGCTCGTCGGCATCCCCGGTGGCCGCAACTACGACCCCGACACCGCGGTCGAACCCGCCCCCGAGATCGCCCGCGTGGTCGAGGACTCTGCAGCAGCAGCTGCGGGACTCGAAGCCGGGGACACCATCCTCGAACTCGACGGCGTACCGGTCGACAACTGGAACGCGTTCCGGGACGAGATCGGCTCGCAGCCCAACGAACAGGTCGATCTCACCGTGCAGAGCGGCGAATCGGTGTCGCGGGTCACCGTGTTGCTCGACGAGATCGACGACCCCGACGGCGGCACCCGTGGGTCCCTGGGCATCGCTCGCGCCGGGTTCGAACGCCCGCTCGTGACCGTCGGTCCGGCCGAAGCCGCGGGCGACGCGGTGTCCGACTTCGGCTACATCACCGGCGAGGTCTTCGGGTTCCTCGGCCGTTTCTTCTCGCCGTCCGGACTCAACGACTACGGCAGCGTCGTCGCCAGCGCCAACTCGGGCAGCGACACGGTCTCGGCGGTCAGCAGCGGTGCGCCCGCCGAGGACGTGCCCGATCGGCCGATGTCGCTCGTGGGCGCAGTGCGGTTGGGGTCCGACATCACCGACGCCGGGTTGTGGGGCTTCCTGCTCTTCTACGCCCAGATCAACATCACGATCGGCATCATCAACCTGATGCCGTTCCCGCCCCTCGACGGCGGCCACGTGGCGGTGGCGATCTACGAGCGCATCCGCGAGATCGGTCGCAAGAAGCGGCGGCACATCATCGACTACTCGAAGCTGATCCCGGTGGCGTACGCGATGTTCGTCATCCTCGGGTTGGTGTTCGTGACCACCACGTACCTCGACATCCTCGACGCCGTCTAGGAGCAACTGTGGACATCGGCGAATCGTCCTTTCCGCGTCGCGACACCCGCCAGATCATGGTGGGCGACGTCGCCGTCGGTGGTGGCGCGCCCGTCACCGTGCAGTCGATGACGATCACCAAGACGGCCGACGTCGACGGCACCCTGCAGCAGATCTACGCGCTCGCCGCGGCCGGCTGCGACATCGTGCGATGCACCTGCAACGAACCCGAGGCGGCCGAAGGCTTGGCTCGGATCATCCCGCGGTCGCCGGTGCCGATCGTCGCCGACATCCACCACCAGTACAAGCGGGCGTTGGAAGCACTCGAGGCCGGCGTGCACTGTCTGCGGCTCAACCCGGGAAACATCCGAAAGCCCGAACACATCAAGGCCGTCGCGATGGAGGCAAAGGACCGGGGCGTGCCGATCCGCATCGGCGTCAACGGTGGCTCGCTCGACCCCGAGTTGTACGAGAAGTACGGCGACAGGGTCACCCCCGAAGCCATGGTCGAGTCGGCCAAGATCGAGATCGGGCACTTCGAGGACGTCGGGTTCGAAGACATCAAGATCTCGGTCAAGGCGTCGTCGGTGCCGCTGATGGTCGAGGCGTACCGCCTGCTCGCCGACACCGTGGACTTCCCACTCCACCTCGGCGTCACCGAAGCGGGGCCGCCCCCCGGCGGGCTCATCAAGGCCACGGCCGGCATCGCCACGTTGCTGGCCGAGGGCATCGGCGACACCATCCGCTACTCGCTGACCGCCGATCCCGTGCAAGAGGCCAAAGCCGGCCGCCAGCTCCTCGAGGCGCTCGGCCTCCGGGAGCGCAAGAACGTCGATCTCATCGCGTGCCCGAGCTGTGGCCGGGCCGAGATCGACGTCTACAAGGTCGCCGAGGAGGCGCAGGCAGCGTTCGGCGAGAAGGAGATCCCGTTGCAGGTCGCGGTCATGGGCTGCGTGGTCAACGGTCCGGGCGAGGCACGCGACGCCGACATCGGCATCGCCGCCGGCAACAAGCGCGGGCACCTCTTCGTGCGGGGCACCAACGTCGCCGTCGTGCCCGAGGACGAGATGGTCGACACGCTCGTGGAGTGGGCCACGTTCATGCACGAGCACGGTGTCGACAAGGCGATGGCCAAGGCCGACCTGAAGGCAGCCAAGGAAGCGGCCGAGGCCGACCGGGCGCTCCTGCTCGAGGAACAGGGCGACGACGCCAACATGTCCGAACAGGTCGTCGATCTGATCAAGAAGTCGCGACCGTGATGCCGTCGGTCATCTGACGGAGCAGCTCGTTCGTGACAGCGGCACCCCAGGCGGCGTCGGCCACGAGGTCGGGCGTCGAGGCGTGGAGTGTCGGGATCAGCTGGCCGCGGATGACCTGATCGTGTTCCTCGTCCGCCAGGACGTGGACGTCGTACCAACGGCGTGCTGCCGCGGGGAGCCCGTGATGGTCCCAAGCAGCGATGGCTCGCGCGCAGGGCGACACCGAGTCCATCTCGAGCATGCAGAGCTGGCCGAGCGCGGCGCCCCGGAGCCGTCGGTCCGAGCCGAAGAGCCACGCCGCGTTCGCGAACGCGAACGCTTCGGACGGCGCTCGGTCGAGCGCCTCGTTCACGCCGATTCCCAGTTCGCTCAGGCAGTTGCGGTAGATCGTCGCGTGGGTGTCTCCGAAACCGACGCCGTACTCACCGGCCTGGATGTCGGCCATCGCCTGCTTGAGGGGCGCCTCGACTCGTGCGAGCGCCAGCGTGTGCGGGTCGGCTTCCCACGCGAGGTAGGGCGCCTTCGCGACGAGACGGGCGACCTCGATCGTCGGTGTCGACGGCGACGCATCGTCCACGGCCACGTCGTGACGGAGTCCGTCGACGAACGAAGCGAGATCACCCGTGCGGGGTGCCGCCACGAGTCGGCGGAGGCCGTGTTCGAACTCCCGTTGGAGGTACCAGCGGAGGTCGCGCACCCGAAGCGATCCGCCGACCCGGTCGTCCACGTCATGGAAGCCGGCCGCCTCCGTGACCTGCAGCATCCAGAGCGCCACCTGGAAGTCGCCGTCGTCCATCGCTCCCGTCGACTCGTACGTGTCGGCGGCGGCGATCGAGCCGTGGCCCTGGAGTATCCGGACCACGTCGCGGCTCAGGGGGCCGCGTGGAGTCGGGAGGTGGTCGGTGCGTTCGGGGAGCAGGACGTCGGTCATGTCGGCCTCGTGGCAGGAAGTGGATGTCAGGCTCTACCCCCGATCGGCACGTTCGATACCTGCGGTGTACGCGCAGGGCCACCCCGACGGCGTCACCTGTGGATGTGAGTCCTGCCCGGCAGGCGGACGCGACCGAGGCCGTCAGCGCCAGAGGCGATCCCGCAGACCCGACGCCCGGTTGACGGGTCGGTCGACGGCGGAGCGGACCGCGGCCTCGGTGCCGACGATCGTCACCGAGCGCTCGGCTCGCGTCACGGCGGTGTAGAGGAGCTCGCGGGTGAGGATCGGCGACGTCTCGTCCGGGAGGATCACGACGACCTCGCCGAACTGGCTCCCTTGGCTCTTGTGGATGGTCATGGCGTAGAGCGTCTCGACCGCCGACAGTCGCGTCGGGGAGACGTGCACGATCTCCCCACGGCGTTCGAAGGCGCTCTGGAGCCGATCCGGCCCGTCGGACACCACGACGCCGGTGTCACCGTTGAAGAGACCGAGGTTGTAGTCGTTGGCGGTCACGAGCAACGGTCGGCCTGCGTACCACCCGTGGGGGTTGTAGCCGTCGATCGACCGGGTGAGCCACGCCTCGACCCGGGCTCGCCAGGTGGCGACGCCATGAGGCCCGCTGCGGTGCGCACACAACAACTGCACGCGCGCCATCGCTTCGAGCGCCGCCTGGGCGTCGCCGCGCCGACTCGCCGCGACGACATCGGTGGCCGGCCCGACCACGGCATCTCGGATGGTGGTCGCCACGTCGGAGTCCGCGGTCTCGGCGGCGACGTCGCGATCGATCCAGGTCACGCCGTCGGGGGCCGCCCCGAGGAGGTCGACGACCGCGTCGGCGTCGCCCGCCTCGATCGAGCGCGCCAGTTCGCCCACGCCGCCCGCGAAGCGGTGCACGGTGCGCAGGACCACGATCCCGTCCGCCAGCGGTCCCGTGGGCTGGTCCGACTCGACCGCAGGCCCGACGATGTCGCCGAGCACGGCTCCCGCCTCCACCGACGCCAACTGCTGCGGGTCGCCGACGAGCACGAGGCGAGCCGTCGGTCGGACGGCCTCCACGAGCCGGGCCATCAGCGACAGCGAGACCATCGACGTCTCGTCGATCACGACGACCTGATGGGGGAGTCGGTTCGACCGATCATGGCGGAACCGACTGTTGCTGCCGGGCGCCCGGCCGAGTAGACGGTGGATCGTCGACGCCTCGGTGGCGAGGATGGCGTCGCGGACCTTCGGGACGACGTCGAGCGTCGGCGCCTGGGCGTGCACCGCCTCGGTGAGGCGGGCGGCGGCTTTACCGGTGGGCGCCGCCAGCGCCACGCGCAGCGGATCCCCGCCTTCGGCCTGCTCGTGCAGGAGTGCCAGCACCGCGGCGACCGTCGTCGTCTTGCCCGTTCCCGGGCCGCCGGCGATCACCGAGAAGGACCGGCGCACCGCGGTCTCGGCGGCGACGCGCTGGGCGTCGGGGCCCGATGACGACCGGGTCGATGACGGGAAGAGTCGGTCGAGTCCGGCATCGAGCACCGACCGGTCCACCGTCTCGATCTCGCCGGCTCGGCTCGTGAGGTCGTCCACGATGGCGCGCTCGTGCCGCCAGTAGCGGTCGAGGGCCAATCGGGTCCCGAGCAGTCGCAGCGGCCTCGCCTCGCCGTCGTCGCTCCGGTCGTCGGCCTCGTCTCCCTGTGCCACGAGCAGCGAGTCGGCGACGGCGGTGATCCACCGCTCCGTTTCCGGCCACGGCAGCGCGGCGAGGTCCACCTCGGCTCCCTCCTCGACCGTCGCGGTCGCCGAGATCGTGGCGAGGTCGACCGTGACACTCCCGTTCCGCACCGCGCGGACGGCGAACGCCGTTGCCAGCGTCACCAGGTCGTCACGCTCGCGGTCCCCGGTCGTCCCCCTGAGGCGCACCAGCGCAAGAGCGACATGGACATCGGCGACGTCGAGCACGGTCGCCGCTGCGAAGGCGCCGACGGAGCCGGTCGCCGAGTGGGCGCGGTGTGCGCCATCGAGATCGATGGGTGCGACGGTTCCCGTCATCGGACGACCTCGACCCGACCGCGATCGAGGAGATCCGACAACTCGACGGTGAGCGCCGAGGGCGGCGTCCAGGCGAACACCCCGCACGGAGCGCCGTCCACGCGGGCGACGTCGGCGCCGGTCATCCCGCGGAGGAACAGGTACAGGACCCCGCCGAGGTGGGTGTCGGGGTCGTAGCCGGGGACCCGCCAACGCAGGTAGCGATGGAGCGCGGCCGAGTACAGCATCGCCTGCAGCGGGTAGTGGGCACGGACCATGGCATCGCGCAGCGCGGTCGGGCGGTAGTGCCAGGCGGACAGGTCTTCACCGTCGGTGCCGAGCCAGTTGCTCTTGTGGTCGACGACGAAGAACCGACCCTCCGATCGCAACACGATGTCGATCGATCCGCTGAGGTAGCCACGGACCGCCGCGTCGAGTTCGGGCGCCCGGAGATGGTCGTGGTAGCCGGCGAGGAGGTCGTCGTCGGGGAGCGTCCGTTCCACGACGTCGGCGATGGCGTCCACCGACAACACGGCGGACCCGTCCGGGCGGTCGCCACCGACCAGGGGGAGTTCGAAGTGCATCTCGTCGAGGCGATCGCTCGGCCGCACGTCGCGCAGGCGCACATCGCCGATCGTCGGCCCGAGCGGGGTCTCGACCGCGGCGACGAGACCGGCCACGAGTCGATCGGCGTCGATCTCGTCATGACCGCTCCGGTGGACTCCGGTGAGCGCGTTCCGGATCTCGCTCGTCAGGTCCGATGCCGTGAAGTCGACCTCCTCGAGCACCGCGTGCACGAGCGTGCCGACCCGAGCGCCGCCCCCCATCTCGCCGAACACGGATGGCGTCGCACGGAGTCGCACCTCGAGATCGGCCTCGTCCGCGACTGCACGGCCATCACCGTCACCGGCCGCGACATCGTCGGCGAGGCGCTCGTCCTCGATGCCGCGGTCGTCGTGTTCGGCGGCATACCCACCGGCGTGCTGGGCGTCGTGGGCAGCGGCGGTCAGCGCCGAGTACGAGGTCCGGCGCCACTGACGATCGATGGTGCGGTCGAAGGGTCGGACGTCGAGTTCGGCCGCCTCGACCGCTGGTGGCACCCACGTGTCGTCCGTGCCGCCGCTCGCCCGTTCGATCGCGACGTCGCCGGGTGCGGCAGCAGCCACGAGATCGAGGACGGTACGAGCCTTGTCGTCGTCGGGCGTGCGCGGCGGGTCGCCCGCCGGACGGTGCGGGCTGAGGAGCAGTGTGCCGAGCGGCGACTCGCCGGCGCTGTAGGTCGACGCCCACCACACCACGACCTGGTGCTGTGCGCGGGTCAGCGCCACGTAGGCGAGGCGGAGTTCCTCGCCGCGCGACTCCTCGATGAAGCGATCGATGTTGTCCTGGTGCCCCTTGCGCGATCCGCCGACGTCGACGCAACGCACCCCGTCGACCGGGTCGTGGAAGAGCGGCGGCGCATCCTCGGGGATCCATCCCGGCCGCCACAGGAACGGCAGGTGGACGATCGGGAACTCGAGGCCCTTGCTGCGATGGATGGTCCACACCTGCACCGCTTGCGCATCGGTCTCGAGGCGCCGGCTCTGCGCCTCGGCATCGCCCTCGCGTTCGCTGCGTCGAATCCGCTCGCGCAGCCAGGCGATGAGCGTGGCGGGCATGGTGTCGCTCGTCGACCCGTGTTCGTGGAGGAGTTCGGCGACATGACGGAGGTCGGTGAGCGCACGCTCGCCGCCGAGTACGCCGAGCAGTCGCCCGGGAAGCGACTCGCCGGCGTTGATCTGCTCGGACAACGCTGCGACGCCGCGCCGCACGAGGACGCGTCGCCACTCGTGGAGCCGAGCGTGCACCCGGTCCCAGTCCTGGTCGTGGTTCGTCGCGACGTCCTCGGCCGTCCAGCCGAAGAACGACGTCATCGCCGCGGTCCGAACCCTCGTGGTCGCTGCCGGCTGCTCGATCGCCTCGAGCAGTGCGAGCCAGTCCTGCGCGGCTGTCGTGTCGAAGACGCTCCCGGCACCGTTGACGACGGTGGGTACCCCCACGGCGGCCAGTGCGTCACGGACGAGGTCGGCGTCCTTGTGTCGCTGGACGAGCACGGCGATGTCGCCCGGGCGGAGCGATCTCGTGGTCTCGCCGCCCGACGCCGAGCGCTCGGTGATCTCGGCGCCGCTCGACAGTTGGTAGACGATGTCGGTGGCGAGGTCGCGTGCGACGAACGAGCGCGCCCAGTCCATCTGGAGGTCGCCACTGTTCGGCGTGAGGACGGCGTCGGCGGTGTCGCGCCGGACGTGACGGATACGGACCGGCGTCGACCGCCGCCCGCTCGACAGCCGCGGCTCCCGGTGGTGGTCGGCGGCATCGGTGACCCGGTAGGCGATGTCTCGATGGCCGAGCGTGGTGTTGCCGAACACGGCGTCGAGACCACGGAGCAGGCCGGCGTCGCTGCGCCAGTTCGTCGTCAGGTCCTCGTGGTGCTGGGCCAGTTCCTTGGCGGCCAGGTAGGCGTGCACGTCGGCACCGCGGAATGCGTAGATCGCCTGCTTGGGGTCGCCGACCAGCACGAGCGACGTCGAACCGCCGGTGAACGCGTCGCGGAGGATGTGCCACTGCACGACGTCGGTGTCCTGGAACTCGTCCACCACCACCAGGCGGAACTGTTCGTCGAGACGGGAACGGACCACGTCGCCTTGCGATCCGGCGAGCGCGCTCTCGAGCCGCGTGAGGAGGTCGTCGTAGCCGATGACGCGCAACTCGCGCTTGCGCTGTTCGAGGCGCGACCGGACGGCGGTGGCGAAGCGGGAGCGCATGGCCGCCCACCGGTTGTCGTCCGTGGGTCCCGGCACGATCCGGGCGTGGGGGTTCGTGATGACGGCGTCGGCGATGCGTCGTGCGATGTCGCGTTCGAAGGTGAACTCCACGTTCTTGTGGAACCGCTGCACCAACAGGTCGTCGACGACCTGGTCGGTGAGATCGCGAGGGTCCTCGATGAACTCGACGTCACGCTCGACGTCGCCGGCGAACCCGACCCGGCTGAGCACCTGTTCGCAGAAGCCGTGGATCGTCGCGATCGTGGCGGCGTCGAACTCGGCCACGACGCCGTTGATGCGTCGGTGGCGTTCGGCGACGACCTCGGGAGCGGCGTCGCACAGTCGTCGACTGACCTCGTCCGTCGGCTCGGCGCCGGTGGCGAGGTGCGCGGCGAGGTCGGCTTCGGCGCCCACGAGTCGCTGCCAGACCCGGTCGCGCAGTTCGCCCGTCGCAGCGCGGGTGAACGTGACGAGCAGCAACGACTCGATCGGCAGTCCGTCGGCGACCGCTTCGACGGCGAGGGACGTGACCCGGTGGGTCTTCCCCGTCCCGGCACTCGCCTCGATGACGGTGATGCCCGGTTCGGGGATCCGCAGTTCCGGCGTCATCGGCGCTCCAATGCGAGCAGCGGGTCCCACAGCCGACGGGCGAGGCGGCCGAGGCGGGTGTCCTCGTCCTCGGCCCAGCCGTCGCCGCACTCGTCGTCGGCCGGCGCGAGCGTGAGCATCTCGTCGAGTCGCCGAATCCCTCCGAACGCGATCCGGTGGCTGCGGTCGGCGTCCTCGCCCGGG
>JAPKDO010000147.1 GCA_028822535.1 Acidimicrobiales bacterium | reverse complement strand
GAGACCACGCCGTCGATGCCGTTGGCGCCGCGATTGCTCACGACGCGCAGGTCTCGACGACCCGCACCGAACCATTCGACGTCGCGGATGGGCATCGACGACGACACCACGAGGACACCGCCGGGCGGGAGGGCTCGCGTGAGCTGACGGGCAACGCCGGGTTCGGACAGCGACGCGTCGGCGAGCACGTCGTCGATCGCGTCGGCGGCTGCCTCGGCTGCCGCCTGCCAGGCATCCCGCCACTCGGGCACGGGGTCGTGGCCGTCGGCGACGGCCGGCACGGTGTCGAGCACGACCGCGGCACGATGTCCGGGGTCGGGCCAGAATCCCGTCGGAGCGACCACGACCTCCTCGGCCTGCGCCCGGTCGAGCCATTGGCCGAGCACCTTCGAGGCCGGCGGACCACCGGTTCGGATGACGACCTCGGGCATCACCCGGTCGGCGAACGGCGTCCGCAACAGCGCGTCGAATCCGTCGATGCTGCTTCCCCCGCCACAGCCGGATGTGGGATCGGCGAGCAGCGGCCACCCGAGTCGCTCGGCGAGCGCGACGACCGCGTCGGGGTCGGGGGTGGATCGACCGGCCACCACCACACCGCGAGCACTCGTCAGCGCGGCATCGAGCACGGGGGCGATCCGGGCAGCCTGGAAGCGGTGATGCCACGGCCCGTCGCCTCGGGCAGGCGGGAGTTCGCCGGGCGAACCCACCAACGGTTCACGAAACGGCAGATTGAGGTGGACAGGCCCGGCCCACTCCCCCGTCGCCTCGACCCACGCTCGCGACGCGAGCGACCGCCACGTGTGGGCTTGCGACGGATCGGCGATGCCCGGATCGGCGAAGTGTCGGACCGAGCCGCCATAGAGATGGGTCTGGTCGACCGTCTGGGGCGCGGCGACGTCGCGTAGCTCGGGAGGGCGATCGGCGCTGCACACGATCAGGGGCACACCGGCCAGGTCGGCCTCGACGACCGCGGCGTGGAGCTGGACGACCGCCGTGCCGCTCGTGGTCACCACGACGACCGGACGACCGGACGTGATGGCGAGCCCGAGCGCCAGGAAGGAACCAGACCGCTCGTCGTGGTGCACGTGGACGTGGAGCCGGTCGTCGTCGGCGAGCGCGAGCGTCAGCGGCGTCGAGCGGGACCCCGGGCAGACGACGGCGTCAGTGAGACCACACCGCACCCATTCGTCGACGAGCGTGGAGCAGAACGTGGCCTGGACGTCGGGGCTCCAGCCAGGCGAATGGCTCGCTGCGGATGTCCCGACGTCGGCGTTCATGACCCGTATGTCACCATGCCCGTCCATGTGGTTGCACGCGGACCGGGCCGGAACCGGTGACTCGATCGTTCTCGTCCACGGGTTCACCCAGACCAGGAACTGCTGGGGGCCGATCGCCACCGATCTCGAGGCGGACCACACGGTGATCCGTGTCGACGCTCCGGGGCATGGCATGTCGTCGGAAATGATGGCCGGACTCCGTGGCGGTGGGCGTCTGATCGCCGACCAGGGCGGCGAGGCCGTCTATCTCGGGTACTCGATGGGTGGGCGCTATCTCATCCACCTCGCGCTCGGGAACCCGGAGCTCGTGCGTGGCCTGGTCCTCATCGGCGCCACCGCCGGGATCGAGGACCCAGTCGAGCGGGCGGCGCGGGCCGAGGCCGACGCCGCCACCGGCCGCAAGGTCCGTGAGATGGGATTGCTGGAGTTCGTCAAGGCCTGGGTCAGCGCGCCGATGTTCGAAGGACTGCCGCCCGAGCACCAGTTCCTGATGGAGCGGATGGAGAACACGGTCGAGGGGCTCGAGAACTCCGTCATCCAGGCGGGCACCGGCAGCCAGGACCCGACGTGGGACAAGCTCGCTCGCTTCGAGATGCCCGTCCTCGTCGTGGCCGGCGAGCAGGACGTCAAGTACGCCGCGCTCGGCCGCCGCATGGTCGACGAGATCGGCGACAACGCCTCGCTGGCCATCATCCCCGGCGCCGGCCATGCCGCCCACCTCGAACGCAGCGACGAGTTCCTCACCGTGCTTCGGGAGTGGCTGGCGACCAACAGCCTCTGACTCAGCCGGCGATCGGCGCGCGCTCGTACCAGTCACGCCACGTGGCGAGCAGCTCGGTGGTGTCGTGGTCGTCGGGGTGGAAGCCCTTGCGGTCGTAGTCACGGAGTCGCTGGACGACCGTTCGGGTGAAGAACGGGTGGCTCTTCAGGTTCCGCACGCCGCGCACGAAGGTCGTCGGCCGTCGAGCGACCGGATCCTTGGCCACCGAGAGCAACACGGACAGCGCCATCTCGGCCAGGAAGGCGAAGTGGACGGCCCACATGGTGCCGACGCGCACCCAGCGCTTGCCGCACACCTCCTCGAACACGTCGAAAGCGACGGACTTGTGTTCGGTCTCCTCCAGCGCATGCCAGGTGAACAGGTCGCGGACCTCGTCGCTGACGAACTCGGTGCGGGCGTCCTCGTCGGTGAGGATCGCCTCGGCCAACGTGGCGGTGTAATGCTCGAGCGCGGCGGTCACGGCGAGCTGTGTCCGCTTGGGAGCGACCTTGTTGAGGACCGCCAAGCCGAGCTTCACGCGACGGTCGACGAGCCTCGTGGGGTACCCGAGTTCGGCCAGCGCGTCGTTGAAGTCGCGGTGCTCGCGGCCGTGGAGCGCCTCCTGGCCGATGAAACCGGACACCTGCTTCTTCAGCTCCGGGTCGGTGATCTGCTCGCGGTAGGCACGAACGCTCCGTACGAAGAAGTCCTCGCCCTCGGGGAACACGGCCGACAACATGGCGGCGATGTGGCTGCGGATCGGATCGCCGGCAACGAAGTACTTGGGCAGCTCCGGTTCGACGTAGTCGATGTCGGGGCGGCGGACCGAGATGGTGCGGGCGGTGATCGAGCTCATGGGACGTGCCTCCAGGCAGGGTCGTCTACCGAACTTCTGCCATTATCTCTACTCATCGTAGGCCAATACGGCAAGACGTGTGGCCGAGTTCACACTCGCTGGGTCACGCGGACACCGCCAGGCCCGACGCCAACAACACGCCGAAGACCAACTGGACCCGTCCCGTGTTTCCCAGCACCGGGATGAGTCCGGCGCCGCTCGCTCCCTCGAGCACGGATCGCACCGGGGCAACGGCGAGGACCGCAGCGACCAGCGCGACGGCGGCGCCACCGCGATCGAGCGCGAGCGGAACCACCAGGACGAACGCGACGACGAGCATCGCCACGTAGAGCCCTCGCGTCCGTCGGTCGCCCAGGCGGACGGCCAGTGTCTGTTTCCCGACCTCGGTGTCTCCAGGAATGTCCCGCAGGTTGTTGGTCACGAGAAGCGCGGTGGCCAAGAGGCCGACAGGCACAGACGCCAACAGGCTGAGCCCGGTGATCGCCCCCACCTGCACATAGGTGGAGCCGACGGTGGCGACGACCCCGAAGAACACGAAGACGAAGAGCTCGCCGAGACCGAGATAGCCGTAGGGGTTCGACCCCCCGGTGTAGAACCAGCCGGCGGCGATGCTGACGAGCCCGACGGCGATCAACTCCGGCCCGACGGCGACGGCGAGCGCCAGGCCGAAGACTCCGGCGACGCTGAAGCAGGCGAACGCTGCCTTCTTGACCGCCTTCGGCTCCACGATCCCCCAGCCCACGAGACGCACCGGTCCGACGCGTGCGCCGGGGTCGTCGGTGCCGCGGATGCCGTCGGAGTAGTCATTGGCGAAGTTCGTGGCGACCTGGAGAGCGAGCGCGACGACCGCGGCGGCGACGGCACGCCAGGCGATCAACGAACCGTCGACGCCCCGTGCTGCGGCGGTCCCGACCAGAACGGGGACGACTGCAGCGGGAAGCGTGCGGACGCGGGCACCGGCGATCCAGGCGCGGATACCGGTCGGCAGGGTTTCGGACACGGCAGGCAGGTTCGCGCACGGTCGCTGCCACCACCACAACCATCGCCCTCGCACGTAGCCTGCCGACGTGGGTGTGCTGGTCGCGATCGAGGCGCGGGGTCAGGCGTTCGTCGACCGACTCCGCCGGGCGTGGGACCGCGGCGACGCCGTCCTCCCCCTCGACCCCCGACTACCGAGGCCAGCAGCCATCTCGTTGGCCGAACGGCTGGGGGTCGGAGAACCCGTTGCCGACGGCGCCGCGCTCGTCGTGGCCACCAGCGGCACGACCGGCGACCCGAAGGGGGTCGTGCACACCCACGAATCGGTGGCGTCCTCGGCGGAGGCGACATCGTCGTTCCTCGGCATCGACCCGGACGAGCACCACTGGCTGGCCTGCCTGCCGCTCGCGCACGTGGGCGGACTGTCCGTCGTCACCCGGGCGTTGCATTCGGGATCTGCCCTGACGGTGCACGAGGGCTTCGACGCCGCGGCCGTGGATGCAGCGGCCGATTCCGGATGCACCCATGTGTCGCTGGTGGCGACAGCCCTGCGCCGCATCGATCCGTCGCGTTGGGAACAGATCGTTCTCGGGGGGTCGGCCCCGCCTCCCGACCGCCCGACCAACAGCGTGGCGACGTACGGGATGACCGAGACCGGCAGCGGCGTGGTCTACGACGGCGTGCCGTTGCCGGGCGTGGAGGTCCGGGTCGTCGACGGTGAGTTGCACCTGCGTGGAGCGATGATCGCAGCCGGGTACCGGGACGGAACTCCCGTCGTCGATCGCGATGGCTGGTTGGCCACCGGCGACCTTGGCTCGTTCGAGGGCGGGACCGGGCAGGGGTTGGGCCGGCGGGGCGACATGATCATCACCGGCGGCGAGAACGTGCACCCCGACCCGGTCGAACAACGACTGCGCGCCCATCCCGACATCGCCGATGCCGCTGTCGTCGGCCGGGCCGATCCGGAATGGGGTCAGCGAGTCGTCGCGGTCCTGGAGCCGTCGTCCGATACTTTGCCGTCGCTCGACGAGGTCCGAGCCTGGGTGAAGGCCGAACTCCCGGCCTGGTGCGCTCCCCGCGAAGTCGAGGTGCGACCGCTCCCCCGCACCGCGCTCGGCAAGATCCGCCGATCGATGCTCCGCTGACCACCGGCGCCGTCGAGGTCCGGTCCCACATCCCGACCACATCGTGATTTCCGACCGGACCTGCAACAACTGTCCGGACCGGACAGTTGTGCGGGGCGTTCGGCGGGGAGGTGGCCGAGCGACCGTCAGCCGTGAGGGCGGATGAGGGCGCCGCCGTCGACCACCATGGTGTGGCCGGTCATCCACGACGAGAGGTCCGACGCGAGGAAGAGCGCGGCGTTGGCGATGTCCTGCGGGACGCCGAGCCGTGCGAGCGGCGTGACCCGGGCGATCGCCTCCTCGCCCTGTTCCCACAGCGCTTTCGCCATGTCGGTCTTGACGAGTCCGGGAGCGATGGCGTTGACCCGCACGTCGGGCGACAGGTCGGTGGCCAGGTTCTTGGTCAGGTGGATGAGTGCTGCCTTCGTCGTGTCGTAGATCCCGATGACGTCGCTCACCGACATGCCCCCGATCGAGGCGATGTTGATCACCGCGCCCCCGTTCTCCTTCATCCACGCGTTCCAGGTCTCCTGGGTCCACACCAAGGGACCCCGCAGGTTGACCTCGAACGTCTTGTCGTAGCGGGCGAGGTCGATGTCGACCGCCGGCCCGTAGTACGGGTTGGTGGCGGCGTTGTTGACGAGGATGTCGACTCGACCGAACCGTTCCATGGTCGCCTGCACGCAGGCCGCCGCGGCCTCGGGGTCACCAGCGTTGGCGGCGAAGACCGCCGTCTCGCCGTCGATGTCGGCGGCCGCGGCCTCGAGCGCGTCCTGTTTGCGCGAGCTGAGCATGACCTGGGCACCGGCCTCGGCCAGGGTGGCCGCGATCTGCTTGCCGATCCCCTTCGAAGCCCCGGTGACGAGTGCGACCTGTCCGTCGAGTCTGATCTCCATGGATCGGCAACGTAGTGGGCTGCGCTACCAGCGACCGCGGTGCACGATGTCGTCGATCGCGGGGCGCGCCCGACCGGCGCTCGCGCCGGGCTCGTCCGGTGCGGGGTGACCCAGAGCGATCGTTCCCAGGGCTCGCCGGTCGGCCGGGACCCCGAATGCAGAACGCACCGCCGACTCGTGGTCGAACTGACCGAAGAGGCAGGCGCCGAGCCCCGCCGCAGCCGCGGCGAGAAGCAGATTCTGCACGGCCGCCCCACCGTCGACCCACCAGTACGGCACCGTCCACGCCGATGCGGCCTCCCCCAAACCGGTCGACGCCTTGTCGGGCTCGGCGTAGCGGTCCACGTACGCGTCGGGCCGGACGTAGGGCACGACGAGGGTCGGGGCGACCAGCAGCCCCTGCCAGCGGAACCGGTCCGGCGAGGCGAGCGTGACGGACCAGTAGCGGGCCACATCGTCGCCGGTGAGGACCAGCAACTCCCACGGCTGGGTGTTCCCAGCCGACGGCGCACGCCTCGCCAGGTCGAGGATCCGGGCCAAGAGGTCCGCGGCCACGGGCTCGTCGGTGAACGCGCGGACCATCCGACGCGCCCGGATCACCTCACCGAGCGCACCGAGACGATCGGGGTCCGGCATCAGGCAGACACGGACGAACGGGCCTGAGCCAGGACCTCTCGCGCTCGTGGCGTGTCGAGTTGCGCGGCCGCGGAGTCGTAGGCGACGCGACTCACCACCTCGTTGCCATCGCTGCGCATCAAGTTGCCGCCCATCGCCTGCAGATCGTCGCGAGTGGGACGCAACAACAGCACCCGGGCACCGCCCTTGCGAGCCTGGGCGACCTCACGGACGAGGCTGCGTTGTGCCACTCCCCGGAGCGCCAGTCCCAGGCCGCTCGGCGGATGACCCGGATCGAACGCCATCGGCACCACGCCGATGACGACGTCGGGCGAGATCTTGGTGGTCAGATCGAGGTTGGTCGTCGAGTGCACCCCACCGTCGACCAACGTGCGCCGCCCCACCCGCATGGGCTGGAAGAAGGCCGGGATGGCGCACGAGGCCAAGACCGCGGTCTGCAGGTCCGTGCGGACCGGGTTGCGGCGGCCGAGTACGACGCGACGACCGGTGCGGACGTCGACCGTGACGAGCCACAACGGTTTGTCCGGCCACTCGGTGCCCATGACGTCGGCCAGGGTGTCCTCGGCGTCGGCGATCGTGAAGAAACCGCCGGGGAAGAGCCGACGGAGCGACGCAGGCAGGTGGGGCATCGGGATCGGCAGTCGCATCGCCGATCGTTGCAACACGTACAACGAACCGACGACGCGCCGAAGCGCGTCGGCCGGGCCGTTCCAGGCGACGGCGAAGGGACTGTCGCCATCCCGGGCGAGATCGATCTCGGGATGCTCGCCGAGTCCGGCGAGCCACAGATCCTCGGTCGACAGACCGGACCGGATCATCGCCCCGATCATCGACCCCGCCGAGGTGCCGACGATCAGGTCGGCGTCGTCGGGTCGGAGCCCGCCGACCTCCTCGAGCGCACGGAGCACCCCGGTGTGGTACGCCATCCCGACGGTTCCGCCGGCGCCGAGCACGAGTGCAGTGGTCATGGATGTGAGTCTGCCCGCCAGGGGCAGCGAGCTACGTGAGCTTGTCGAGATCCTCGGCCATCGCCCAGCCGAAGCCGATGAGACAGTCGCCGTTGTCCGGGTCGACGTCCTCGAAGAACTCGGCGTGGTCTGCGACGCGATCGGGCTTGGTCGACACGTGGTCGAAGACCAGTGCGGCGTTGCCGTCGCCCTTGATGCGGAACTTGCGGTCCTCGTAACGGCTGGGCACGATGCCGAACCGCTTGGCGAGACGGCGGCCCCATGCGCGCTCCTCGCCAGAGGCCTTGTGGTCCTTGCGCGGAACGATGTCGGTCAACGCCTTGTACGCCTCGAACGGCGATGCGTCGAGCATCCGGGTGGCGACCAGCACATCCTCGTCGGGAAACGCGAGGACGGCACGACGGAGCTCCTCGGCCATGAGCGCACGCAGCACGGTGTCGCGCTTGGCGTTCTGCTTGATCGCGGCGACGCCGATGAGCACGCACGGCGTGCCCCCGATGCGCTCGAGCGTCGAGTAGGTGAAGCCCTTGAGCTTGCCCGCGTCTCGGACCTGGGTGACCAGGACCCACTCTTCGGCTTCCTTGGTGAGCGTGCCGATCTCGTGCGGCACCGAGCACTCGGCAGCAAGATCTGCCAGTTCACTGAGCTCAGCGTCGCTCAGACCTGTGCAGTCCTTGGTCTCGACCTCGATCGACATCCGTGTCTCAGCCCCCGTGTATCGCCGGAATGGGTAGCCGATAGTCCAGTCTGTTGAGAACCCTGGGCGCAAATCCCAGCCGGCGGCGCCTCGCGCCGCCGACCGGGATCGCCCGTCAACCGGTGAACTGCGGCTGCGCCGCGACCGGCTGTGCCCCGGCTGCCGGTACCGCAGCGGCGGGAGCCGTCGTGGTCGTGGTCGGCGCCGTGGTCGTCGTGGTCGTGGTCGGCGCCGTGGTCGTCGAGGTCGTGGGCGTGCCTGCGACGGTCGCCGAGAGCACGGCGTAGTCGAAGGGGCCGGTCTCGGCATCGGCGGCGCGATCGCAGGCCGCCTCGACCGTGTAGTCGCCGGCCTCGAGGTCGGCGAAGTCGACGGACCAGGATCCGTCATCGCCGACCACGGGCGTTGCGGCCGCGACTTCGGTCGCTCCCTCGAGGACGCGGACGGCGACGTCACCGCCCACGCAGGGCGAGGAATCGGCGCTGTCGACGGTGAGGGTCTCGCCCTCCTGGAGGGACGTGCTCGGCGACGCGACGAGCCCGTGTACGGCGAACGGCACCGCCGCGGTGGACTCGCCGGGCAACGGGATCCCGGGGAATCCGCCGATGTCGAGGTAGTCGCACACCACATCGACGACGTAGGTCCCCGGTGCATCCGGCGCTGCGAAGGACAGCTCCCAGACCTCACCGAAGGGCTGTTCGGCCAGCGCGACGACCGCTTGGACGTCGGCGCCGAGCGTGCCTTCCACCGACGGGAACGACCCGGCGTCGGAGGACGACACACACCATGCTCCGTCGACGACGACCGAGGCGGGACCGGAGCCGGTCACGTAGGACGCCGGCGACGCCTGCGGGGCGAACGGCTCCTGGACGAGCAGTTCCTCGGAGATGCCCTGCGTCTCCTCGGATCCTCGGTCGCAGTCGGAATACACCGAGTAGGCGCCGGCGTCGGCCGGCGCCGGGAACTCGACGGTCCACATCCCCCCGACCGAGGTCGTCGTGTCCTGGAGCACCGGGACCCCGTCGTCCCCGACGAGGAACACCGAGACAGGCGATCCGTCCAGGCACTCCAGCGGGGCGTCCACGTCGTTCGCCGTGGCGGTGATCGTGTCCCCGCCTCCCTCCGTCACGCGGTGGGGCGAGATCGTGATGTCGCAAGCGGTCAGTACGAGGCCGGCCGCCGCCAGCATCGCCACGCGGGTGTACGTCGCCATCTTGTTGAACTTCTCCTCGAGTCGGTCACCGCTCGGCCGCCCGATTGACCGGCGAGCGCACGCAGCGTGCCACAGGCACTCCGTTCCGTGTCATCCTTCTCTGCCGGTACGGCGAGAATGAGCCGTTGGGCCCATCGCCGGGACCCGTCAGCCGGGATCGGTCGAGCCCGGAGGGGAGTCGACCAGCGAATCCGGGCCGAG
>JAPKDO010000146.1 GCA_028822535.1 Acidimicrobiales bacterium | reverse complement strand
ACCACGACCCCGACGAGCATGAGGATCGACACGAGGATCTGGCTGATCGTCTGTTGGAGGCTCTGCGAGAGGTTGTCGATGTCGTTGGTGACCCGGCTCAGGAGGTCCCCGCGCGGCTGCGCATCGACGTAGCGCAGGGGCAGTCGGTGCAACTTCTCCTCGACCTGGCGCCGCAGCGAGTACATCGAACGCTGCAGCACTCCGGCGAGGATGTAGCCCTGCCCGTAGGACAGGGCCCACGACACGACGTAGAGGCCCGCCACGAGCAGGAGCTTGCGATGGAGGTCGCCGAAGTCGATGCCTTCCCCGCCGACGATGCCGCTGAAGATGACATCGGTGGCCTGCCCCAACAGCCTCGGGCCGACCACGACCAACCCGACGCTCACCAGCGTCATGACCAGCACGACGACCAAGCGCAGACGTTCGGTCGACAACAGTTTCCACAGACGACGGATCGCATCCCCGAAGGCCGCCGACTTCTCGACCGGCATGCCGAGGGCGCCCGCAGGCCCGAAGCCGCCCTGCCGGCGTCGCTCGGTGGCGGTACCACCGGCGTCGAGGATGTCGCGCTCGTCCTGTTCGTTCGACGTCTCGTCGCTCATGCCGGGACCTCCTCACCGTCACCGATCTGGGACGCGACGATCTCCGCGTACGTCGGACACGAGGTGAGCAGGTCGTCGTGTCGTCCACGGCCGACGACCTCACCGTCCTCGAGGACGAGGATCTGGTCGGCCCCGGCGATGGTGGACACTCGTTGCGCCACGATCACCACCGCCGCACCTTCGACCTGGGGAGCGAGCGCGGCACGCAACCGAGCGTCGGTCGCCAGGTCGAGCGCCGAGAACGAATCGTCGAAGACGTAGATCTCGGGACGCACGATCAGCGCACGAGCGATGGACAGGCGCTGGCGTTGGCCGCCGGAGACGTTGCTGCCGCCCTGTTCGATCGCGCTGTCGAGACCGTCGGGCATCGCCCGCACGAAGTCTTCCGCCTGGGCGACGCGAAGCGCCTCCCACAGCTCTTCCTCCGTGGCGTCAGGCCGCCCGTAGCGCAGGTTCGACGCGACGGTGCCGCTGAACAGATACGGCCGCTGGGGCACGTATCCGACCTTGCTCCACAACAGGTCGAGATCGAGCGCACGGACGTCGACGTCGTCGACCAAGACCGTTCCGACGGTCGGGTCGAACAGCCGCGGGATGAGGTTGACCAGGGTGGTCTTGCCCGAGCCGGTGCTCCCGACGACCGCCGTGGTCTCCCCCGCCCGAACCGCGAACGACACGTTGCTCAGCACCGGATGTTCGGCGCCCGGGTAATGGAACGACACGTCCCGGAACTCGAGCGATCCGCTGGCGGCGACCTCGGAGATCGGCGACGCTGCCGGCCCGATCGATGTCTCGGTCTCGAGGACCTCCTGGATCCGCTCGGCCGCCACTGCGGCACGCGGGATCATCGACATCATGAACGTGGCCATGACGACGGCCATCAGGATCTGGATCAGGTAGCTCAGATACGCCACCAGCGCGCCGAGCTGCATGTCGCCCGCACCGATCCGATCGGCGCCGATCCACAGCACGAGGATGCTCGAGGCGTTGATGATGAACATCACCGTCGGGAACATGGCAGCCATCAGGCGACCGGTGCGGAGCGCCGTCTCGGTGAGATCCTCGTTGGCCTCGTCGAAACGGGCGAGTTCCTCGGGCTCTCGGACGAAGGCGCGGACCACACGGATCCCGGTGATCTGCTCGCGGAGGACCTTGTTGACCCGATCGACCCGCTCCTGCATCAGCTGGAACGCCGGCACCATCTTCCGAATCACGTTCCCGAGGATCAGCACCGCCGCCGGCATGCTCACGACGAGCACGATCGACAGCCCGGCATCGGTCCGCACCGCCATGATGACGCCGATGACCATCGTCAGCGGTGCGGCGATCATCATCGTGCACGCCGTGACCACCATGATCTGGACCTGCTGCACGTCGTTGGTGATACGCGTGATCAGCGACGGTGCTCCGAAATGGCCGACCTCTTCTGCCGAGTAGTCGAGCACCCGATGGAAGAGACTCGATCGAACGTCGCGACCGAAGCTCATCGCCGCCTTCGCGCCGTACCAGGTGGCACCGACCGCGAACACGATCTGCACGAGTGTGAAGCCGAGCATCAACAGCCCGGTCTGTCGGATGTAGTCGTTGTCTCCGACCAGCACGCCCTTGTCGATGATGTCGGCGTTCAGACTCGGCAGCGTCAACGCCGCCGAGGCCTGGATGGCCTGCAGGATCACGACGACGCCGAGGAGTTTGCCGTAGGGGCCGAGGTGGGAGCGGAGGAGGCGGCGGAGGCTCATGCGGGGGCTCCTCCGGCTCGGACTTCGATGCCACGTAACAGCACGTCGACGATCTCGTCGGCACCCATCGATTCCGGTGCGATCATCGGGTGGGTGACCGACAGCGTGAGCGCCCGCACGAGACGAGCCGCCCGCTGCGGTGCCACGGACAGCAGATGGGCGTGGGCCGCGCAGAGTTCGGTGACCGCGTCGCTGTCGGCGATGGGGCGCGATGCCTGCTCACGCAGCTTCGGACTCACGTTCGAGAACACGCGCCACACGTCGGCGATCCGCTGACGCACCAACGTCACGACGGCCACGAGTTGGTCCTCGAAGGACAGCGCGGCGTCGATCGAACGCACTGCGTCCTCGAAGTCGGTCAGGTCGACGAGCGACTCCAGCGTCGCGACCAACAGTTCGTCCTTGTCGGCGAAGACGCGGAAGATGGTGCCCTCGGCGACACCGGCTGCGACAGCGATCTGACGGGTCGTGACGGCCTCACCGCACTCGAACAGCAATGGCTTGGTCGCCTCCACGATGGCGGCCCGGCGCTCGTCGGGGGGAAGGGCACTCGCTCGGGAACCCACCGCTGCGGTCTTCGACATCCGAGCGACCCTATCGAAGTGAGTGAGCACTCACTCACTCCAATGGCGGCAGATCGTCACCAGTCGGTCGGCGTGTAGTCCTTCAGGAACTGACCCCACACATGGGTGCCGCTGTTGTGCCCGTCGATGATCGGATCCACGATGCGGGCGGCACCGTCCACGATGTCGAGCGGCGGGTGAAACCGGTGTTCCGCCTGTTTCTGCGCGGCGATCTCGACCGGGTCCTCGTCGCTCACCCAACCGGTGTCGACGCTGTTCATGTGGATCCCCGACGCGTGAAAGTCGGTGGCCGACGTCCTCGTCATCATGTTCAGGGCAGCTTTGGCCATGTTGGTGTGGGGGTGCTTCGTGGTCTTGAAGCGTCGGTAGAACTGCCCCTCGACGGCGGACACGTTCACCACGTGCTTCCCTTCTCCCGGGGTGCGATCCATCAGCGGCTTGAGGCGGGCGTTGAGGACGAACGGGGCGATGGCGTTGACCAGCTGTGTCTCCAGGAGTTCGACCGACGAGACCTCGTGGAGAAGCAGGCGCCACGAGTTCCGGTCGCGGAGATCGACCTGCTGCAGGTCCTTGTCCAGCCGGCCTTCGGGAAACAGGTCGCCCTGCGCCTCCAACTCGTCGGGCAGAAGCGGGGTCTGGGACATCTCCGCCGCGTGGGTGAGTCCGGCGACGTCGTCCCCCACGATCGGCGCGATCTCCTGCGTGCCGTCCCCCGGCAACAGGTGATAGCCCCGCAGTCCCTCGTAGGCGCCGACGAGGTCGAGGATCTCGGGATCCAGAGCAGCGAGAGCCGCCGTCTCCCCTTCCATCATGTGGCGGTAGAAGTCCGGCGGTCGTCGCACGGTCTGACACGCGTTGTTGACGATGAAGTCCAACCGGTCGCGGGTCTCGAGAACGTGTTGGCAGAACGCCTCGACACTCGGCGTGTGGCGCAGGTCGAGACCGAACACCTCGAGACGGTCGCCCCACTCGGCGAAGTCGGGTTCGGCTGCGTAGCGAGCGGCGGCATCGCGAGGGAAGCGGGTGACGACGATGAGGTCCGCGCCACAACGCAACAACTTGATCCCGGCCTGATAGCCGATCTTCACCCGACCGCCGGTCAACAGGGCCACGGTGCCGCTGAGGTCGGCCAGCTCGGAGCGCTTGGCGAAGTTGAACGCCGCGCAGTCCGGGCACAGTTGGTCGTAGAAGTGATGGACCGATCGGTACTTGTCCTTGCAGATGTAGCAGTGCTGCCGATCGGTGGTCTCGCGGAAGTCGGGTGTGTCGACGTCGGTCTGGACGAAGTCCTCCGGCGGGAAGGCGTTGGGCGTCGTGAACACCGGCTTCGAGCGGAGCGTGCGGATGCCCGTGGAGTCGAGCACGGCCTCGTCGCGCGCGAGCTTGTCCGCTCGGCGTTTGTTCCGCTTCGCCTTCACCCGGAGGCGTCGCTCGTCGGGGTCGGCGCAGAAGACGTCACCCGCTGCGTTCAACAGGGCGGCGCGCTCCTCGGGCTCGAGTACCGACAGCACGTCCTTGGAGCGAGCGATTCGCTGGAGGAACGCTGTGGTCTCGAGCAGGCGGGCCCGTGTGGCCGTGTCCTCGGTGACGGGGTCTTCGGTGACGGGGTCTTCGGTCACGGGATCCTCAGTCGTGGGGTGGTCGCTCATCGGCTCATCCACTGCGCCGACGAGCGGCCGCCGCGACCCGACGCGCCTTTCGTGCCTGGGCCCGCTCCCACTTCCGCTGCCGGCTCCGGCACGCCTTGCGGCAGAAGATCTGATTCGCGCTCCGTCGCTCGAAGAGATCCGCGCATCGCCAGTACTCGCAGACCGAGAGCCGTTCGGGATCGAATCCGTCGGCATCGTCCGGATCCTGCGCGATGGGTGCGGTCACGAGTCAGGGATCGGACGGGCAAAACGGGGAACGAGCCGCCGACCGAGGTCGACGGCTCGTTCTCCTGCGCTCTGTCAGTTCAGAGTGCGCGAACGTTCTGGGCTTCGTCACCCTTGCGTCCGGGGCCGATGTCGAATTCGACACTCTGGCCTTCGTCGAGGGACTTGTAGCCCTCGCCAACGATGTTGGAGAAGTGGACGAACACGTCGTCCCCGTCCTCGCGGGAGATGAAGCCGAAGCCCTTCTCTGCGTTGAAGAACTTCACGGTACCTGTAGCCAAAACAATCTCTCTTCAGTGATGAGCCGATCCTGTGCCGGCTCTGCCCAGCAGACTAGACGCTCGGAGCGAGTTCGCAACCGATACTGCATCATCCGCTTCGCAGAACCAGGCTGAACTGGGTCACGACGGCGTCACCATCGTTGGCGTTGAAGGGCGTCGCGCTGATCTCGAGGACCTCACCGTCTTTGGTCCATTCGCCGTTCACACCGGTGGTGCCGACCTGTTCGGGCTCGACGGCGAGCGTCCATCCGGCACCTGCAAGGTCGGTCGTGAACTCGTCGAGGACCTGTGCCGGCGTCCGGCCAGGAATCTCGTAACTCTGCGCCACCGCGCCGTCGTTCTCCGATGGGGCATTGATCGCCTGCGCGGCGCCCGGGATCGGGATGTCGGCCAGGGCATCGGACTGGAACTCGCCGCTCACGGCATCTGGCTGCGCGCCCGTGGCGGCCGTTCCGTCGTCATCGCCGCAGCCGATGGCGGTGAGCGAGAGGGCGGCTGCGAGGGCCAGCCCGGAGCGTCGGAGTGCGTACTTCGGTCGGGTCCGGTCGTTCACGCGACGATTCCTACCCAGGCGCGGCCGCTGCTACCCCTCCACCAGGCAGTCGGTGACCACCCCGGCCGGATAGGCCGAGGCGAGTTCGTCGGCGATGCGCTCGGCCCGTTCGACATAGCCCGGCGGGTTCTGGTGGATGCCGTCGTCGTCGTACCACTGGTCCTGGACCACCGACGCCCAGTCGTAGACCCGCATGTTCGGGTACTCCGGGCAGGCCTCCATCAGCGCGTCGTTCCACGGGGGCATGACCTCGGCTCGCCACGACCCGGTCTCGGCGATCGTCTTGACATTCACCCACAGCACGGGATCGCCGTCGGCGATCTCCATCATCATGTCGATCCGATCAGCCAGCGTCGTCGGCGCTCCGATCCCGACATTCGCCGCGTCCATCGTGCCGAGGGCGAACACCCAACAGCCTCGATATCCGGCGTCGCGCCACTTCTGCGCGGAGTCGAGCGCGGCGGGGTTGTCGCGGTAGGACTCGATGATGGCTCGGCCACCCGCGATCTCGTAGTGCTGCGTCGTCGCCCCGATCCTGGCGTACTCCGCCGAGATCTGCTCGTCCTCGTCGGGGATGTACACCGACGACACCAGACCGAGCGAGGTCGAGCCGCCGATGTGGACGACGGACGTGCACGGACCGAGTGCATCGGGGTCGGGTCCTACCGGGTCGGTGGCGACATCGGACGCCCCGCCGGGCGGATCGGCCGTGACCGTCTCGGAGACGGCGAGCTCGTCGTCTCCCGGTCCGTCGTCCGTTTCGAGGTTGACACCGGCGAAGCCGCCCATCGCCGCCAGCACGACGACGAGGACGCCACCCGCAGCCGCCAGCCGCGGCGGCGACGGTCGTAGCGTCCGTGCGCCACCCTCCGACCGGAGCTGGTCCCACAGGCGACCGAGTGCGCCGTGCCGGATCGGATCCTCGACGAAACGCCACGACAGCGCGGCGATCCCGAACGTGGCTGCCACCTGCACGACCGCGAGCGCCAGGCCGGGACTCGCCGAACCCTCGGGAGTCGTGAGGACGATGACCGGGAAGTGCCAGAGATAGATCCCGTACGAGCGCGTGCCGATCCACCGCATCGGTGAACACCCCACGATCGGTGCGAGCCGAGACGCCGGGTGTGCCATCGACCCGACAGCGCCCACCACGGCGATGGCGAGGACGACGAACCCTCCGCGATAGAGAAACGGCGAGAACTCCCCGACGAACACGAACATCGCGCCGATGCCGACGAGGCCGACAGCACCGACCGCGTCGATGGTGTTGCGGGCGCCTTCGGTGACCGTGTCGCGCAGCCGTTGACTCGGCCACACCGCGGCGAGCGCGGCGCCGATGAGGAGTTCGGCGGCTCGCGTGTCGGTCCCGTAGTACACGCGTGACGGGTCGGCGCCGGGCTCGTACAGGGCCACCATGACGACGAACGACACCGCCGCCAGGCCCAGGACGGCGAGGGCCAGCCTCGGGCGTATCCAACCCGGACGGAGCTCGTGCACGACCGCGGTGCCGCCCAGGAGAAGGAGCGGCCACACGATGTAGAACTGCTCCTCGACCGACAAGGACCACAGGTGGTTCAACGGCCCGGGCGCGTCGAACTGCGCGAAGTACGAGACCTCCCGGAACACCAACCACCAGTTGTTGACGTACACGGCAGCGGAACCGGCCGCGATCCGGAAGTCGGAGCCCTGGTGAGGGCCGATGACCGTGACCCATGCAGCAACCACGACCAGCAGGACGAACAACGCCGGCATCAGGCGTCGGAACCGGGCGACCCAGAACGCCTTGAGACTGAAGGTGCCGGAGCCGAACTGTGTGAGGAGCAGATCGGTGATCAGGTAACCCGACAGCGTGAAGAACACGCTGACGCCGAGCAGTCCTCCCGGGAGCGCGTCGATCCCGAGGTGGTACACGATGACCGCGACCACGGCGACGGCTCGGAGACCGTCGAGGCCCGGCATGTAGCGACGCCCGCTCTTGATCGGTTCAGGCACGTGATCTCACGGTCGGGGTCCGGTGTCGGCGAACAGAACACTCCGCTCGAGCGGAGGCGCGATCGTACAAGCGACCGCCGCACCGCGACCCACTGCGTCCGGTTCTCAGGTCACGCCGTGGGCAGCGAGCAACTCGGCGTTCTCGATCGTCACGGCCACCAGACGTTGATGCATCTCCTGCATCTCCGCGTGCGTCCGCTGCTCGTTCCTGGATGCACGCAACGCGTCCGCGAAGCTGAGCAGGATGGTCGTGGTGTCGATGATGCCCTTCTGCTGCTGCAGGAACGGGACCATGGGACCCATGAGGTCGGCGACACGACCGGCCAGCTTGCCCGTGCTGATCGCCAGGTCCAGCACGTTCGGATCGTCGTCGGTCGCCTTCCGCCACAGACCGGTGCCAGCCGTGACGACACCGACCACGTCGAGCGCGGTCTCGGCGCTGCCGGGCATCGTCCATCCTGCCCGCGCTGCGAGTGAGTCGAAGGAGCCGACGCCGAGGTCGGCGACCTTGAGTCGAGCACCGAGCAACTTGTCGCGCTGACCGTCGAGCGCGGCTTGTTGCGCTGCGATCGAGAACGACACGCCACCGATCGAGGCGAACGACGAGCCGGCGATCGGCGAGGTGTCGTTCTGATCCAGCGCGACAACGACGTCGGCCGACGGATCGTCGGCGATCTCGGCGAGCTTCGAGGGTCGCACTGTCGACTGGATGATCATGCGTCGACGATATCGACATCGCCGGATCGGTGCCGGAGGACCGTCGGCCGGATCGCGGGGGCCGGACCACCGGTAGGATCTCGACGTGGTCTCACGATCCGTGCGTGTCGCGTTGCTGGCGATCGCCGCCTGGGCGGTGGTCTTCGCTCCCGGCGCCGCCGGTGCTGGAGCCCCCGATGCCGCGCCCGTCAGCGCCGACGACGTGGCGGCGGCGATCGTCGCTCCGACCTTCGGACCCGATGGTGTCGTCCTCGGGCGAACGGTTCGGCACTCGGCCGACGACCTGACCGACGTCGTGGGGGATCCGATCCTCCCTGCGCTCGCCGCTGTCGTGGTCGGTGCCGGATTCGTCGTGCACTGCCGACGGGTGCCAGACAACGGCACCGTTCGAGCGCTGCGCTGCTCGCTCCCACAGCGCGCTCCCCCGGTGGGCTGAACGTCCCAACCACCGGCCCGAGCCGGTGGACGTCTCGTTCACCCCACAATCCGAGGAGGGCCCATGCCCACCGCTACCACGATCGCGCGCCCACCGGCGCGCGCCTCCGACCGCGGAGGCGACATCATCTCGCTCTTCGTGGCCACCTCCATGGCAGCGGCACTGCTCATCGCCGTGTCGTCGCTACTCGTCGATCACGACCGAGTCACCATGACGCTCGACAACCCTTCCGAGTACGAGATCTCCGTCGCCGTGCGCACCCCGCACGAGGGGACGCTCACTCGTCTCGGCACTCTGGGCCCGGGATCGACGAGAACGGTCACCGGCGTGATCGATCCTGGCGACGAATGGCACTTCGAGTTCTCGTACGCGGGAGTCGACGGCGGCATGCTCACCGTCCCTGCCGAGATCGGCGCTGCAGGACCGATCGTGGTCCCCGACCACGTCAGCGAACGTCTTGCCGAGGCCGGCCTGGAGCGCTCGCCCGGCTGACGGTCGGGCCCCCGGCCTCGTTTCGGCGCCGGGACGCTCACACGTCGTCGGGCCAGGACACCCATCGTTCGATGTCGACCACGATGATCTGCAGGTCGGCCCCGACGTACTGCGGGTACTTCTCGCTGAGCAGCTCGGTGCCGCGTTCGGCGCGCCAGTCGTCGTCCGCGACGAGCTCCGCCGTGCCGTCGAGGCGCGCCCACCAGAGCTGTTCCCAATCGTCGTCGTAGTGGTCGACCAGGAGGCTCACCTTCGGACACGCGGCGATGTTCTCGAGCCGCTGCAACGACGTGGTGGTCTTCGGCTTCACGCTGTCGACCGGCGTGTAGATGCGGCGCCCTTCGATCGCGAAGCAACAGGGCACGGCGTGCGG
>JAPKDO010000494.1 GCA_028822535.1 Acidimicrobiales bacterium | reverse complement strand
AGTGGCTCCTGAACGACATCGACGCCAACGGCGAAGTCACGACCGAGTCCGAGGCCGCCGAGCGGCCGGTGCCGAAGTTCGAAGGCGAGCTGAACCCTGACGGCGAGGACGAGTGAGGCGACCGTGGGAACCGAGACCCAGACCGAGACGGCCGAGATCTACCGACTCGTGACCCCCGACCACGTCTGCCCCTACGGGCTGAAGTCGCTCGACCTGCTCGAGCGGCAGGGCTACGAGGTCGACGATCATCACCTCGAGACCGAGGAGGAAGCCACGGCGTTCCGCGAGAAGTGGGACGTCGAGACGACACCGCAGACGTTCATCGACGGTGAGCTCGTCGGCACGCTGGACGACCTGCGGGCGCGGTTCGGCAAGGACGTGCCCGACGAGGACGAGACCACGTACCGACCGGTGGTCACGTTGTTCGCGATCACGTTCCTGATGGCGCTCGGTGCGGCATCGGTCGTCGAGGACCAGTTCCTGAGCGTGCGGACCTTCGAGTGGTTCATCGCGTTCTCGATGTGCGGGCTCGGTTACCTGAAGCTGCGCGACGTCGAGAGCTTCTCGTTGATGTTCCTCAACTACGACCTGTTGGCTCGCCGGCATGTCCGCTACAGCTTCGTCTATCCCTATGCCGAGGCAGGGGCCGGGTTGTTGATGATCCCGGCGGTCCTCAACTGGGTGTCGGTGCCAATGGCGTTGTTCATCGGTTCGGTCGGGGCGTTCTCCGTCTTCAAGGCCGTCTACATCGACAAACGCGAACTCAAGTGCGCCTGCGTCGGCGGCTCCAGCAACGTGCCCCTCGGGTTCGTGTCGTTCACCGAGAACGTCGCCATGGTCGGCATGGCGATCTGGATGGGAGCAACCCGGCTCTTGTAGCGATCGTCGACCTCAGCGGACCTCGACATCGAGGACCATGCCGGCCTCGAAGTGGCCTGGCTGGTGACATCCGACCTGGACCTGCCCGCTGCGCTCGAACGTATGGGTGAGGTCACCGACCTGGCCCGGGTTGAGGACCAGGACATCGTCGTCGCCGTGATCCATGCCCCCCATCGATTCCATCTCGCTCGCATGGTCCTCCTGCGCCTCGACGTCCCCGATGTACGCCTCGTGCGCCACCTCGCCGGTGTTGCGGAACAGGAACCGGATGGTCTCACCCTCCTCGACGTCCACCGTCGTCGGGGAGAACTCAGTGTCGCGCATCTCGATTTCCACCGTTCTCGCTGACGAGTCACCGGGCGGTGCTGACGCGGAGTCATCGTCAGATCCGCAGCTGGCCACAAGCAAGAGCACGGTCAGGCAGGCCGCGACCGACACGGGACGGGGAACGGGCATCTGGGTCTCTCCACAGAGCGCAGGCTCCACGCATTCGGCGGAGCGGAACGAGGGAGGGGTGTCGGTAGCCCGTCACCCCTCACTACACTACGACACGCTGTAGTAGGCAACCAGTCAGTCGTCGATCGGAGGTCCGTGCTCGTGATGGTGGTCCGACTTCGTCGTAACCGGCCTATCTTCGCGCCCCGCCAGCGCCGACTGCGGCGCGGCCTCGTAGCCGCCGGGTTCCTGGTCGCCACCGTCGCGGTCGTCGCGGCGCTGGTGTGGACGGTGGCGCATCTCGCGGGTGACGAGGGGTCGCCGGATGAATCTGAAGAGCACGACCACCCCCCGACAGACATACGGTCCACGCCATGAACCAGGCCCACCTCGACCTGCTGGCCAGCGACGACTGGCGCCAGGTACTCCAAGACATGATCGTGCCCTACGCCTTCGACGCCCGATCCCCGGCCGACCTCGGCGACGACGTGCTCGAGGTC
>JAPKDO010000145.1 GCA_028822535.1 Acidimicrobiales bacterium | reverse complement strand
GCGACATCGGCGTCACGGGCATAGGAGGCGGGACCGGTCATGCACCCCATTCTCCACAGCAGGGATGACAAGAACTCCCGTCCGGCGATCGGTGAATAGCGGTCAGTTCTGGAGGGGCATGACGACGTCGGAGACCTCGGCGAGGTGGTCGTCCCAGCGTTCGGGTTCGACGAAGGGGACGACGACGAACTTGGACGCTCCGACCTCGACGAAACGTTCGAGCTGCGCCTTCAGGTCCGCCAGCGATCCGGCGACGACGTCGGCCGGATCGACGTCGGGACGACGCTTGGCGAGGAGCGATGCGACGACATCGGGCACTCCGTCGACGCCGTACGGAACGAGCGCGCCGAAGTGCTCGTCGTCGATCGACCGGTCGTTCTCGGCGGCGACTCGCTCGATCTCGGCTCGCCCCTCCCGTACATCGTTCGGGGTGCAGAAGCTCGGCAACCAACCGTCGCCGGTCCGGCCGATCCGACGTAGTTCCGACGGCGCACGGCCGCCGAACCAGATCTCGATCGGATCCTGTATCGGCTGTGGTCGAACCCGTGCAGCCTCGAAGTGGAAGAACTCACCGTCGTGGTCGACCGACTCCTCGGACCAGAACCGGCGGAGCAGGTCGAGCATCTCGTCGAAGCGCTTCGCTCGTTCCTCGCGGTCGACGCCGAACGCCTGCTGCTCGCCCGGGTCGACTTGTCCGAGCCCGAATGCCGGGAGCAGACGGCCGCTGGACAGACGGTCGAGCGTCGCCAGCTCCTTTGCGAGCAGCATCGGGTTCCGACCGGGCAGCACGAGGACGCTGGTGCCGAACTTCAGCTTCGTCGTCCGAGCGGCGGCGAACGCCATGGCAACGATGGGGTCGGGGCATTCGTCGGTGATCTTCTCCGAGAGCCAGAGGCTGTCGAAGCGCAGCGACTCCAAGGTGTCGACGAGCAGCGAATACCGCTCGAAGTCGTTGGTGGTCGACCGAGTGCCGAGCCCGAAACCGACGCGGACCTTCATCGTCCCGGGCTCACAGCAGTGAGCGGAGCAGGTCGCGCGTCCGGGACTTCTCGTCGTCGGACGACGCGAACTCGCTGGCGGCGAAATCGGTGACGCCCGCCTTCTCGAGGCTGCGGATCCTCTCGGTGACGTGGTCCTCGTCGCCGATGATGGCGATGTCGGCGGGACCGTCAGCGCCCTCGCGGTCGAGCATCGCCCGGTAGCTGGGGAGCTGGCCGTAGATGGCATAGACCTTCGACGCTCGCTCTCGCGTCCCGTCCACATCGGAGGTGACGCACACCGGAAGGCCGCAGGCGATCCGGGTGCCGGCGTTGCCGGCGTCGTCGGCGGCGGCATCGAGGGCCGGCTTGGTGTGCGCCGAGATCGTCGCCGGTCCGGTCATCCAGGTGATCGTGCCGGCGGTGCGGGCGCCGGTCAGCTTGAGCATCTGGGGACCGAGCGCCGCCACCATGACGGGGACCGGTTGTGGATCGGGCACGTCGAGGGCCAGGTTCGCCGACAACGTCTCGCCGTCGGCCGACACGGCGTCTCCGGCGACCAGGGGCATGAGGATGTCGAGGTACTCGCGCATGTGTCGCACGGGCTTGTCGAAGCTCATACCGAACATGTGCTCGATGACCGGCTGGTGCGACAGGCCGATGCCGAGCGTGAAACGTCCCTCACACGCGGCCTGTGTGGTCAGCGCCTGCGCTGCGAGCATCGCCGGATGGCGGGGGTAGGTGGGGACGACGGAGGTTCCGAGTTCGATGCCCTCGGTCTCACGGCCGACCACCGCGAGCAGCGTGAGCGCGTCCCAGCCGAAGATCTGGGGGACCCAGTACGACGGGAAGCCCTGGTCGTGTGCGGTGCGGACGTCGTTGATCACGTCGTCGATCGACCCTGTGCCGACAACGCCTCCGAAGATGCCGATGTTCATGCTCATGCTCGCAACCTAGGGGGTGATCCCGACGTCCGCGCCGTGGGTCGGTGCCGGTGCCGATCAGCGGTCTACGGTGAACCCGAGCAGGGGGAGTGGCGTTGAGGAAATCCTCGTGAGGGCGACGAGTCGGACGGTGGACGTCGTCTTCGTCGCGCTCCTCGCGGTGGCGTCGATCGGTGTGCTCGCCGGGGGCCAGGACACGTCGAGCGGAAGCTCCGGTGGCGGTGACTCGTCCTCCGGTTCGTCGGAGAGCGACGGATCCTCCGGTGGGTCCGACGACGACGCCGGGGGCGGTGGCGGGACCGGCGGCGGCACCGGTGGAGGCACCGATTCTGGCGGCGGCTCGGACGCTGATGACGGCTCTCGCGACACGGGCGGACCAACGAGTCCGACGAGCCCGTCCGGTGATGGCGACGCGGCGTCGCCCGCGCCGACCGTGGCCGCCCCGAACGGCGGCGAAGGCACGACATCGGGCGACCCGCAGGACTCGCCTGACGGCACGGGCACAGGCACAGGTGGTTCGGGCAGTCGCCCGTCGGACGGTTCCTCCGGCTCGAGCACGTTCGTCAGCGAGGACCATCGCACCGACGTCGACGTGACCGACATCGACGTCACCGTCGAGGACGACGACCAAGCGGTACCCGCGACCATTGCCGTGCTCGCACTCCTCGTCGCCGTCGCCGGGCTGATCGGTGCAGCGATCGCGCTGCGCCGGCGCGGCGACGACCGGGGCGATGGCGTGACACCGGTGCCGTCTCCCGCGTCGTCGACGTCCGCGACCAGCGCCAGGACCCGTTGGTACGACACCGCTGCGCAGCAGTGGAGCGACGCCGACGGTCCGCCACCGCCGGGAGCGCACGTGCGGTCGCAGTGGTGGGACGAGTCGAGTGGTGCCTGGATCCCTGCGCCGCCCGGCACGTGGTTCGATCCGTCGACGCGTCGTTGGACCGAGGTCGGTGGGACCCCGCCACCGCCCGACGGATCG
The DNA here is from genome assembly GCA_028822535.1 of Acidimicrobiales bacterium. Classification (GTDB taxonomy): domain Bacteria; phylum Actinomycetota; class Acidimicrobiia; order Acidimicrobiales; family Salinilacustritrichaceae; genus Salinilacustrithrix. The sequence goes on along the minus strand of JAPKDO010000145.1, from coordinate 6,828 downwards.
AGTCCCGGGTGACACCGGGCGCCGCGGTCGCCGACGTCGCCGCCCGCCATCCACGCCCGGCCGCGCTCGCTGCCGTGACCATCTCGGCGATCGTGGCCCGAGGCACCGCCGGCGGGGACGACCGAGCCTGGCCCTACCTGATCGTGTTCACGGTGCTGGTCGCCGTCGCGGCCATGGCCGCGACCGGCGGGCGGCTGTCACGGCGCGTCGTGTGGAGCCTCTCAGCGCTGGGAGCGGTGCACGTCACCTGCGGGCTGGCGGTCGCGCCCGGGGAGGTCGACGTGTCGCTCTACGAGCACTGGATCGTCGACGGCTCTCTCAAGGTCGACCAGGTGGTCCACGCCGTCGGCATCGCGATCCTCACGGTCGCATCGGCGCAGTTCGTCCGCCCGTGGTTCCGCGACTCTGCAGCGGCCCACCGGCCCCGCTGGTGTGTCGCCGGTGTCGTCGCGCTCGGACTCGGCGCGCTCAACGAGGTCTTCGAGTTCCTGATGGCGTTGCGTGTCGACAACCTGCGCATCGGCGATGCGTCGAACACCGGATGGGATCTGACGTTCAACCTCGCCGGAGCGGCAGCTGTCGTGCTGTGCGCCGTCCTCGCCGGACCAGGGGTCAGCCCCGCCCGGTCTTCATCTGTTTCGACTTCAGGTCGATCGGTCGGCTGACCGACTGGAAGAAGTCGTTGCCCTTGTCGTCGACGATGACGAACGCGGGGAAGTCCTCGACCTCGATCTTCCAGATCGCCTCCATGCCGAGCTCGGCGTACTCGAGCACATCGACCTGTTTGATGTTGTCCTGGGCGAGACGCGCGGCGGGTCCGCCGATCGAGCCGAGGTAGAAGCCGCCGTGGCGCTTGCAGGCGTCGGTGACCTGCTGGCTGCGGTTGCCCTTGGCGAGCATGACCATCGAGCCGCCCGCGGCCTGGAACGCGTCGACGTAGCTGTCCATGCGGCCGGCGGTGGTCGGTCCGAAGGAGCCTGAGGCATAGCCCTCGGGTGTCTTGGCCGGACCGGCGTAGTACACGGGGTGGTCCCGCAGGTACTGCGGCATCTCCTCGCCGGCGTCGAGCCGTTCCTGGATCTTGGCGTGGGCGATGTCGCGGGCCACGACGAGCGGGCCGGTGAGCGAGAGGCGGGTCTTCACCGGCAGCTTCGACAGCGTCTCGCGGATCTGGTCCATCGGCTGGTTGAGGTCGATCTGCACGACGTCGGGGGAGAGGTCATCCGCCTGGACATCGGGGAGGAAGCGAGCCGGGTTCGTCTCGAGTTGTTCGAGGAACACGCCGTCGGCGGTGATCTTGCCCTTGGCCTGACGGTCAGCCGAGCACGACACCGCAACGGCGACCGGCAACGACGCCCCATGGCGGGGCATGCGGATGACGCGCACGTCGTGACAGAAGTATTTGCCACCGAACTGGGCGCCGATCCCGAACTCCTGGCTGAGCTTCAGGACCTCGGCCTCGAACTCGACGTCTCGATAGGCGTGGCCGAGCGCGGTGCCCTGCTTGGGGAGCGTGTCGTAGGCGCGGGTGCTCGCCATCTTCGCCGTCTCGAGCGCCATCTCGGCCGACGTGCCGCCGATGACCACGGCGAGGTGGTAGGGCGGGCAAGCGGCGGTGCCGAGCGTGCGGAGCTTGTCGTCGAGGAAGGCGAGGAGCTTGTCGGGCGTCAGCAGCGCCTTGGTCTCCTGGTAGAGGTAGCTCTTGTTGGCCGACCCGCCGCCCTTGGCCATGAAGAGGAACTCGTACTTCAGGTCGTCGACCGAATAGATCTTGATCTCGGCCGGAAGGTTCGTCTTGGTGTTGGCCTCTTCCCACATCGACAGCGGCGCCATCTGTGAGTAACGCAGGTTGTCGGTCTGGTACGTCTGCCAGATGCCGCGCGCGATCGACTCCTCGTCGCCGCCGCCGGTCAAGACGCCCTCGCCCTTCTTGGCCTTGACGATCGCCGTCCCGGTGTCCTGGCACATGGGGAGGATGCCGCCGGCCGCGACGTTGGCGTTCTTGAGCAGGTCGAGCGCGACGAACTTGTCGTTGCCGCTGGCCTCGGGGTCGTCGAGGATGTTGCGCAACTGCTGGAGGTGGCCGGGCCGCAGATAGTGGGCGATGTCGAACATCGCCTCGGCCGTCAGCGCGGTGATCGTCGCCGGTTCGACACGCAGGAACGGTTGCCCGTCCAGGTCGATCGTCTCGACACCGCCGAGGTCGAGCTTGCGGTATGGCGTCTCGTCGCCGCTGAGCGGGAGGAGAGGGGTGAACTCGAAGTCGTTGTCTGGCGTGGGCACGACTCCGAGTATTTCACCTCATCGACGGCGTCGGAGCACCTGACGAGCGATCACGGCGCCGGCGGCGGTGAGCCCGATTGCCAATGCGAGGACGCGTCGTCGCTTGCGGATCGTGGTGATGACGGCCGGCTCGTTCTGTTGTCGATCGAACTCGGCGACCGACGGAGCATCGTCGGGTTCCTCGCCCTCGGGAACCACACCGAGGCGCTCGGCCATGGCGTCCATGACGGGCTTGTCCTCGTCGTGTTCCGGATCGTGGCCGGGACGCTGCTCCTCGGGAATCGGTGCCGCGGGGTCGGTCGTCGACGGGGTCGACTGCGCCGAGAGCACGGCCTCGGACGCGTCGGGGTCGAGGGCGGGGATGCGCTCGGAGCGGCGCAGTTCGGGCTGTTGCGGCTTGGCCATGTCCGTCATCTACCCAGCGACGGGCACGGTCAGACCGCCGGTGATCAGACTGCGGCGGCGCCGGTGTAGGGCTTGGGGTCGCCGGGTGCCGGGATCTCGGGGCCCTTCCAGTGCATGGCCTTGGCGAGGTTCTCGGACACCTCGTGCCATGCCTCGGGGTCCCAACCCTCGGCCGAACCGAGCAGGCTGGCGTCGAGGCCCAGATGCACGAACGCGGGCAGGGTCTCGAGTTCGAGCGACTTCACGAGTGCCTTGTCGGGGTCGCACAGTGCGAACAGGCGATCGGCCCACGGTCCGAGGAACGCCTTGGCGTCCTCGGGGCTCGCGGTGACGACGAAGCCGACGCGGGCATCGGCCCCGGTGAACGTCGTGAGGATGCGTCCTGCGGTGTCGAGCAGCCACGCGCTCTCGTACTCGTACGGGTCGAGCACGGCCACGGCGAGGTGGAACGTGGTCAGCCAGTCGTCGAGCGGCAGCTCGGCGCCGGACAGGTGCGTGAGGGTGATGTCTCCGCTGGGATCCTTGGGCACGATTCGGCAGGTTAGCGAGGTAAGTTCCGCGGGAGCAGATCCGCCACCTCACCCAGGAGAATCCCGTGGTCTTCGCCGCGACGCCTCAAGACGCCAGCTATCAAATCGTCCTCCTCCTTCACATCGTGTCGTTCCTCGTCGCGTTCGCCCCGGCGGTGATCAATCCGCTGCTCGAGGCGCACTTCGCCAAGAACGCCGACGACGCCACGATGCAGAACTGGGCGAAGTTCTCGACGATGTACACGTCGCGCATCGCGCTCGGTTCCCTCGGCATCCTCCTCATCACCGGGATCATCATGATCGTGCAGTTCGACGGGTGGGAGTTCTCCCAGACGTGGATCTCGCTGGCGTTCCTGGTGTGGCTCGGCATCGGCGGCGTCGTGAGCGCCATGATCCTCAAGGGAGAGAAGGCGATCGCCGCCGGCGACATGAGCGGCCGCGATCTATTGGCCAAGGGCGGGCCGATCGCCACGGTGCTCTTGTTGATCATGCTGTACCTGATGATCTTCAAGCCCGGCCTCTAGTGCACCCCATCGAGCGGCTCCGGTACGTCGCCCGTTCGGGCGGGGCCGACCACAGCGCGCTCGCGGAAGAAGCAGCCAGGGCGCTCGCCGGGTTCACCGACGACCCGTCCGGTCTCGTCACCGCGTGCCGCCGCATCGTCGACCGTCATCCGACCTCAGGGCCGATGTGGTGGCTGGCATCGAAGGTGCTCGCGACAAACGATCCTCGCGCCGAGTCGGTCCGATGTGTGACCACGCTCCAGGACGACCGGACAGCTGCGGCCTTCGCGTACGAGCTCCCCGACGACTCGACCGTCGCCGTCATCGGCTGGCCCGAACAGATCGGCGAGGCACTCGTGCGCCGGGGCGACATCCGTTCGCTCGTCGTCGACGCGTTCGGCGAGGGTGCCGGGCTCGTCCGGCGTCTCGAACACGCCGACTCGCCGACCGACGAGGTCCCGCCGGCCAACGTCGGCGGCGCCGTCCAGTGGGCGAACGTGGTGGCGCTCGAAGCCTCCGCGGTCGGTCCGGATGGCTTCGTGGCCGTGGCGGGATCGCTCGCCGCCGCGTCGGTCGCCGCGCAGACCGACGCCGAGGTGTGGCTCGTCGCTGGAGAAGGGCGCCTGCTCCCGGGGCGTCTCTGGGAAGCACTCGTCGGCCGACACGATCAGGCGGGCGAACCGTGGGAACTCGACGAGGAAATCGTGCCGCTGTCGCTGGTCGACCATGTCGTGGGCCCCAAGGGGAAGGAGTCGCTGGAGGCCATGCTCCGGCGGACCGACGCCCCGATCGTTCCCGAACTCCTCAAGCAGACTCCTTGAAGACGGACTCCCCGAAGGCAGGATCACCGACATGAGCAGACGAGACAAGATCAAGATGACCGATGCCGAGGTGGCGGAGTACCTCGACGGCCGGCACACGATGAACATCGCCACCCTCAACCACGACGGCAGCATCCACCTCGTGGCCATGTGGTACGCCATGGACGGCACCGACCCGGTCTTCTGGACCTACAACAAGGCCCAGAAGATCAAGAACATCCAGCGCGACCCGCGCATCACGTGCCTCGTCGAGACCGGCGACCAGTACGAAGAACTCAAGGGAGTCGAGCTGGTCGGCACGGCCGAACTCATCACCGAACGCGACGAGATCATGGCGCTCGGCGAGATGGTGGCCGGCCGGTACACCGGGCCGGTGACCGACGAGACCCGACCCTTCGTCCATGCCGCCGGCGAGAAGCGCTTCGCCGTGCGCGTGAACGTCGAGCGCACGGTGAGCTGGGACCACACCAAGCTTGGTGGCACCTACTGAGTCGAAGATGGTCGTCGTCGACGTCGTGATGCCGGCGCGCAACGAAGCGTCCACCGTGGCAGCGAACGTGGTCGCTGCTGCGGGATGCGAACACGTTCGCCGAGTGATCGTGATCGACGATGGCTCGAGCGACGGCACCGGCGAGCTGGCGCTGGACGCCGGAGCCGAGGTCCTGCGCCGTGATGCACGCACCGGGTCCAAGGCGCACGCGATGCGACTCGGGGTGGAGTCCACAGACGCGACACACGTCCTCTTCGTCGACGCCGACTGCACGGACCTCACGAGTCGCCACCTCGACGCGGTGTGCCGGCCCGTCCTCGATGGCCGGGCCGAGATGAGTCTGGGAGCGTTCGACTACGGCTGGCTCAACTGGTTGGTCCTGCGGTGCCCACCGCTGTCGGGGGAGCGGATCGTTCCGCGATGGGTGTGGGACGCGGTGCCGGAATCGAAGCTCGACGGCTACACGATCGAGGTCCGACTGAACGAGGTCATCTGCGAAGGCGGATTCCGCACCTCGGCCCGCACCATGACCGGCGTGTTCCACCGCACGAAGCGAGACAAGTTCGGCCGAGCCGAGGGTTTCCGGCGCACCTGGCGCATGTACCGCTCGCTGCTGTCGATGCTGAGACCCGTCGGCGACGTCCGCTGGCGGACCTATTGGTTCTACCTACGTGGGCTCACGATCGAGGACGCGGTGCACGCGTCAGCGTACGAAGCCCCCGGACCCTGAGTGCGAGCAAGGCCGGAATGACGAGGTTGGTGTTGGTGCCCCCGGTGCCACCGACGTTGGCGTTGCCGCCCGTTCCCGATCCGAAGATGAGTATGGCCCCGATCGCGCACACGGCGAGCAGCGCCCAGATGAACTTCTTGGTGATCGTCCTCGACCGGACACGTCGGCTCGCAACCGTGCGATCGCGTCGGCCGGCGGTCGGTCGACCCTTCGGTGGCGTCGTCGCTGGCATGGGAGCCACGGTAGGACAGGTGACGGTCACGACGCGGGTCATCTGGGGTCGGACCGACGGAATCAGATGTGCCGACGGGGGGTTTCCCACCTCGTGGAACGACATGACCTGATCGTCATCGGTGGAGGCCCCGGCGGCATCGCCGCGGCCGATGCAGCGTTGCGGCGAGGCGCGGCAACGCTGGTGGTGCAGGACGGACCGATGGGTGGCGACTGCACCTTCACCGGCTGTGTGCCGTCCAAGACCTTGATCTCGTCAGCAGCACGAGGGCGCAGTCGAACGGAGGCGATGGCCGCAGTCGGCGAGGCCGTGACCCGGATCGCGGCGATGGAGGACGCCGACACATTCCGACGACGCGGTGCCACGGTCGTCGAGGGTCGTGCCCGGTTCCTCACCCGAGACGTCATCGAGGTCGACGGCCGACGCTTCCGGTCCGACCGCGTGATCATCGCCACCGGCGCCGCGCCTATCGTCCCGCCGATCGACGGTCTGCGCGACTCCGAGCCGCTCACGAACGAGAACCTCTGGGACGTCGATGCGTTGCCGGCGTCGATCGCCGTGCTCGGCGGCGGACCCATCGGGATCGAACTGGCGCAGGCGTTGGGCCGACTGGGCGTTGCGGTCACGGTCTTCGAAGCCATGGACCAGATCCTCGGTCGCGAAGATCCCGAGACAGCTCGCCTCGTGACCGAATCCCTCCGCAACGACGGCGTCGACGTCCGGGTCGGTGGTCGCGTGCAGAAGGTGGAACGTGTCGGCTCGCAGCGCGCGATCCACACCGACGACGGCCGCAGCGTCGATGCCGACGAGGTGCTGGTGGCCATCGGGCGCCGG
>JAPKDO010000493.1 GCA_028822535.1 Acidimicrobiales bacterium | reverse complement strand
GGAGCGTCGGCGGCGAGTGGCGAGTGGCGAGTGGGGGCGGCCGGCTTGGGCTTGGGCGGGCTCGGCCTCGGCGCGGCCGCCTTGCCCTCGGCGGCCGGGCCCGAGTCGACCTCGACCTCGATGCGCCACGCGGGCAGCACGAGGATCACCACGACGCTCGCCAGCGCCGCGGACTCACGCTGGATGCCCATCACCGAGGGGAACAAGCGCGACCCGAACCGCTTGGCCACGACGTTGATCAGCGGGAGCGCCGCCAACGACAACACGGCGAGGAACGGATCGATCACCAAGAGAATCGCGGTCACGCCGATGACCGTCATGAGGTTGGCGATGGTGAGCGGGATCATCACCACGAAGTTCTGGAGGTGCTGGAGGTCGGTGTTGCCCCGACTCATGAGATCGCCGGCCTGGGCCTCGTCGTGGAAGGCGAAATGCAGCCGCTGCACGTGGGCGAAGAGTCGGTCGCGCAGTCGCTTCTCGACCAGGCGCGCCTCCTTGAAGGCGAGATAGCGCCGAGTGCCGGTCAAGACCGCCGACACGCAGCCGACCAGCGCGATGGCCACTGCCCAGTACCGCAGCCGGTCCATGTCGTCGGCCTCGATGCCCTGGTCGATCGCCTGACGGAGCAACAGGCCGATGCTCACCTTGGACAACGACCACAGGAGCCCGACCACGACGCCCGCGGTCACCCCGGCCCGTCGTGGGCGAAGCGTCGCGGCGATCAACCGCCAACCGGCTCTGGAATCCGTCCCCTCGATGCGGGTCAACCTACCGGGGATCTTGACCGGCGGGTCAAGATCATTTCAGGCGAGGTTCGCGTACCCGCCTCGGAAGAAGACGAGGGGCTCGCCTTCGTGTCCGACGTCCATACCGCGGACTCGACCGACGACGATGTGGTGGTCGCCTCCGTCGTGGACTTCGTCGACATCGCAGTCGACCCATGCGAGCACGTCGTTGATGACCGGCGATCCGGACTCGGTCTCGGACCAGCCGATGGTCGCGAACTTGTCATCGCCTTTCGACGCGAACACTCGGCACACCTCTTCCTGGTCGGCACCGAGGACGTTGACACAGAAGGACCCGGTCGGCTCGATCGCCTTCCAGCTGTTCGACGACTTGCCCACACAGAAGCCGACGAGCGGCGGGTCGATCGACACCGAGAAGAAGGAACCGATCGCGAGACCGACCGGCTTGCCGTCGTTCACCCCGGCGACGACCGTCACCCCGGTCGGGAAGTGTCCGAGGACCTGTCGGTAATGGGCCTGGTCGATCGCGCTCATGGGCGGCGACCCTAGAACAGGTTCCAGATCCGGCCCGGACCAGCAGGCCGGACTACAGGACGATCGTGAGGCCCTCGGCTGCAGCCACGACTTCGTCGATGCGGTCGCCAGCTCGTTCACGTGCCCCGGCGAGGAGACAGTCGACCATGTCGTCGTCGTGCGACGGGTCGTGATGGAACAACGCCAGGCGCTTGACGCCTGCCGTTGCGGCGACGTGCACGGCATAGTCGACCGTGCAGTGTCCCCAATCGCGCCTCGTCTCGAACTCGAGCGGCGTGTACTGCGAATCGTGGATCAACAGATCCGCGCCCTCGCAGAGCTCGAGCACGCTGTCGGCGATCGCCGTGTGGTCGTCGGCCGGCATCTGGTGGTCGGAGATGTAGGTGACCGTGACGCCGTCCTGTTCGACGCGATACCCGTTCGTCAGCCCTGTGTGGGGAACCGATCGAACCTTGACCTTGGCGTCACCGACGCTCAGGTCGGAATCGCACACGTCGTGGAAGTTGATGACGCCCGGCAGCTGGTCGACCGACACGGGAAAGTAC
>JAPKDO010000492.1 GCA_028822535.1 Acidimicrobiales bacterium | reverse complement strand
CGCGTCGCCGACGGCGTGTGGGGTCGCCTCGTGGTCCACGAGGGCTCGATCGGCTTCCGCTTCGAGGACGACGACCGGTCGATGAGCGCCGCCGCGGGCGAGTCGATCGTGATCCCTCCCAACCGACGCCACCACGTCGAGGTGAACGGTCCGGTCCGTTTCGTCGTCGAGTTCCACCGTCCCGCCGGATGAACTGCATGGTCACGACGTCGACATACCTTCCGATGTGATGGACCCTGACCCACAGCTCGATCGAGACCGATTCCGTGGCGCACTGTTCGGTCTGGCCGCCGGCGACGCCGTCGGCACGACGCTCGAGTTCAAGAAGCCGGGCACCTTCCAACCGATCGACGACATGGTCGGCGGCGGGCCCTTCGGTCTCACGCCAGGGCAGTGGACCGACGACACCTCGATGGCGCTGTGCCTGGCCGAGTCGTTGGTGGAGTGTGGCGGCGAGCTCGACCCGGCCGACCAGCTCACCCGCTATCACCGCTGGTGGCGTGACGGGCACCTGAGCTCGACCGGCGTCTGTTTCGACATCGGCAACACGACGACGTCGGCGATCCTGCGTTGGAAGCACGACCGGACCGTCACCGATCCCGCCGTCGACCAGGACGCTGCCGCCAACGGATCGCTCATGCGCCTGGCCCCGGTGCCGATGCGCTGGGCCGCCGACCCGACGTTGGCGGGGGAGCGGTCGGCCGAGTCGTCGCGCACCACCCACCCGGCCGACCGTCCCGTCCAGTGCTGTCGCGTGTTCGGCACGCTCGTCGCCCTCGCCATCGGCGGCGCCGACAAGGACGACCTGCTCCGACCCGGTTGCTTCGCTGATCTCGACCTCCACCCCGAGGTGCGAGACGTCGTCGTCGGCCAGTCGTACCTCCATCGCGAACCGCCCGAGATCCGCGGCACCGGCTACTGCGTCCACGCGCTCGAGGCGACACTGTGGGCATTCGCCCGCGCCGACTCGTTCCGCGACGCCGTCCTCGCCGCCGCCAACCTCGGCGACGATGCCGACACCACGGCGGCGATCTGCGGCCAACTCGCCGGCGCCCACTGGGGCGAGTCCGGCATCCCCGACGCCTGGCGCTCGAAGCTCGCACGCGCCGACGTCATCGACTCCCTCGCCGACGGACTCTGGGCCCTGACCTGAACCCCTGACGGCTCGGTCATTCGCCGACGTCGATCCGGTCGGAGACGTCGTCCCACCCGGGCTCATCGGTGAACGTCGTGATCGCCAGCGACCGGAGCTCGTCTGCGCCGAGCACGATCTCGTCGACGAGCGTCGCGCCCACATCCTCGATCGTGTCGCGGTGGTGGAAGTAGACGCCGGCCAGGCGCGGTCCGTCCGTCAGGTCGTCGTCGCTGCTCCACACCACGACCCGTTGCGCCGCCAACAGCGTGACGCCGATGGCGGCGTAGCGGACGAGGGCGTCGAGGTCGTTGCCGTACTCCTCGGTGAGCACGACGAAGTCGATGGTCGTGCCGTCGTCGTCGCCGAGCCATGCGGCGCAGAAGTCGCCGTCGCTGCCGAACGTGTCGACGAGGTCCAGGCCGAGCGTGAAGGCATCGGCGAGCGTGCACACATCGAATGCGGCGAGCTCGAGATCGGTCTTGTTCATCTGCTTCCTCCAAGGGGCGCGCCCGACTGCTCGAGCTACTCCGGGGGAAGTGCTGTCGACCGTACGTCAGGGGTACTGACAGGAACTCCGTGCGGCGCAGATCGCGCCCGCCGGAAGTTCGGGTCAGCGTCCGACGGCTTGGTGTTCGACCACGGCCAGTGGGAATTGCGTGGTGCGTGACACGTCGGCGAGGGGTCCGCCGCTG
>JAPKDO010000144.1 GCA_028822535.1 Acidimicrobiales bacterium | reverse complement strand
CTACATCGACCAGCACCGCGAGGGGTTCGGGGTCGAGCCGATCTGTACCGCGCTGAAAGAGGCCGGTGTCCAGATCGCCCCGAGCACCTACTACGCCGCCAGGACGCGGGCGCCCTCAGCCCGCTCGGTGCGTGACGCCGAACTGGTCGAGGACATCAACCTCGCCCACAGGGCGAACCTCGGTGTCTACGGCGCCCGAAAGATTCATGCCGAGCTGAACCGCAAGGGCACCACGGTCGCCCGTTGCACCGTGGAGCGCCTCATGCGCGCCCAAGGGCTGCGCGGCATCGCGCGCGAGAAGACACGACGCACGACCATCCCAGCTGGTGCTGAGACCGAGCGGCCCGAGGACCTCGTCGACCGCAAGTTCGCAGCGACCGCGCCGAACCAGCTGTGGGTCGCCGATCTGACCTACGTGCGCACCCACGCCGGCTGGACCTACGTCGCGTTCGTCCTCGACGTCTTCAGTCGCCTGGTCGTCGGATGGCAGGTGTCGACGAGCCTGCGCACCGATCTGGCCCTCGATGCCCTCGACATGGGCCTGTGGACCCGCCGACGAGCCGGGCACGACGTGAGTGGCCTGGTCCATCACAGCGACCGTGGAGTTCAATATCGAGCGATCCGATACACCGAGCGATTGGCCGAAGCCGAGGCCGTCGCATCAGTCGGGTCGAAGGGTGATTCCTACGACAACGCGATGGCTGAGGCGTTGAACTCGCTCTTCAAGGCCGAATGCATCCGCAACCCCGTGATGCGACCCAGAGGCGGATGGAAGTCAGTGGGTGACGTCGAGATAGCCGTCGCTGAGTACATCGACTGGTTCAACCACAGGCGCCTTCACGGCGAGATCGGACTCCTCCCGCCCGCCGAGCACGAGGACAATCACTGGGCCCAGATCAACGCCCAGCACTACCCTGAGACACCCGTCCCGACCGGGGCTGGTTCCACATAACCGAGCCTCCACGAAACCCGGGGCGATTCAGTTCCCAAGGGCTGCCTGTACTTGGGTGCGGATATGTCGGTGGGTGCGGACACACTGGGCCCATGGCCACTTACATCGTCAGCTACGACCTGCAGTCGCCGGGACAGGACTATGCGCCGTTGGTGGAATACCTCAAATCGCTGCCGAACTGGTGGCACCACCTCGGGAGTACCTGGGTTGTCGTGACCGACATGGAGGCCGCTGAGCTGCGTAATGAGATCCGAAATCTCGTTGACGGCAACGACAAGGTCCTGGTCGTCCGGTCGGCCAGCGTGGGGGCCTGGCGTGGGTTCAATGACACGGGTAGCAAGTGGCTGAAGTCCCACCTGTAGTGGCGCGTGGTGCACCGGCTCGATGTTCAGGGGTTGTCGGCGTCAGCTAGGGCGGCGTACATGAGGTCACGGGCTCGGCGCAGCCGGTCGATGGCCCGTGTGGTTCGGGTGGGGTCTTGGGGACTGGACTCAAGCTCTGCGATGGCGAGACTGATGTTGTGGAGAGGGTCGATGAGTGCGGTGCTGGGTGGCGCCGTCGGTTGTCCGGTGGGTGATGGTGCCGCGGTTGCCGTCTGGTTGGGCTGGTGTCTCGTGCTGGTGGGCTGCGGAATGCTTGAGCTGGTGTCGACGTCGTAGGCCTCGGCGACGTCGATGGCGTCGCGTAGTTCGCGCTGTGCCCGGTCGCGTTCTCGGCGGTAGATCTGCTGGCAGTTCTTCGTGCAGAACGCTGGGGGCCGGCCGACGGGCCCGCGCTCCACGGTGTTCGCGCAGGTAGGCCGCCGACATGGGACACCCAGCCGTTCGTCGGTTGGGTCTGGCGGTGGGACGGGCTGCAGCCGGATCGGGCGAGGGTCGTTCACGGGCTGGGTCCTCCGCCCTTAGGTGCAGTGTGGGTGAAACGTCCGCGACCGTCCGAGAGGACGAAGCGGACGTTGGGGTCAGTGTTGGGACACGAAAGGCAGTCTTAACTCGGCGCGCCTTCTCCTGTCGCTGCTGGTCAGGGCGGAGCATATCGGAATAGGTCGAGACGTTAGGCGCACGAAAGTCTGACCAAACCAGGCGCTTCGAACGCATGTTCGATACATTGGTAGGGCTTGTTTGGGGCACATGCCTACTGGTGGCGCCGCACGACCTGAGACAAGATCACTAGATGGAAGAAGATGAGGACTCGTGACATATGCAGATGTCCTGCGGCCGGGGCCGGTAGTAGGAACTGGTCAACGAGTCCTCGCGCTGCAGCGAGCGACCCTCGCCTCACGTCTGAGCAGTTTCGCGACTGTCGCGGCAGCATTGTTCCGGAGTCTCTCCAGCACCGATGTCGATCCCGCGCAACTTCAAGCCCAGCGCAACCGTGCCCGTCAACTCGCCTCCCTCATCAAGGAGATCGAGAACCGAGAGGAGTCCGTCTCCTACGAGACGAGCGAACTTGTGCCGCGGAGGTTGTGGATCAACGTGAAGGACGCACTGAACCTCAGCAGCGACCTTGACGTCGTGCTGACCCGCCTTCTCGACGACGTCGACACGGGCGTGTACGACCGTGGACAGATGGCGACCCAGGCCCTCGTCTTCCGCAGGCTTGCCGACCAACTCAACGACGTCGGACGGGGAGGGCTGGTCGAAGCTTCGAGCGAACGGCCAGAATTGGGACACGTCGCTGGCGTGTGAGGACCTCATCGGCCCGGTGACAGGGCAACATGAGGCACGGCCCGGCTAGAGATCCGGCCGGACGGAGAGTTCGCCATGACGCCTCAACTGATGGTGCTGTCCGGTCTTGCCGACGTGCGAGACCGGTTCTTAAGGACCCTGGTAGGGCTAGAGGAAGCCTCTCTGGCCGCTGACGCCGGGACTCGCACGGTGCTGCTCGCCTACCGCCAGCAGATTGAGACAGTTTTTGCCGAGCAGTTGCAGATCGTCTCCGAACTCCTCGAAGGGATCAGAGTCGGGTTCGGTGACGACCCGTCCGGTTGGCCCGCCGAAGACCTTCGAGACCTCAGCGACCAAGCCGTGCGCATGTTCGACATGCTTGGTGCGCAACACCTGGATCTCACCATGCACCTGCCAGGAGTTACACGCACCCGCGAAGACCTCCTCTACATGCTCATGAGAGCCGTGGGTCTCTCGTTGATGAGCCGAGAACACACGAGGCTGCTCAGCGTCCAGGAATCCGCGAACCTGGCGTGGGAGGCGTCGCGGTTCTCTGACCACGAGGTCGATCAGCCGGCAGCGGTCATCGCGGTCCCGTGGCTAGAGACCCATACACCGTTGCGCTGGCCGCTTGCGATACACGAGCTAGGGCACTACTTCCTGCCGGGAGGCGACGCTGACCTCGTAAGGCCGCAGCTTCAAGAGGTCGCCTATGAGCACGACTGGCGTGACCACGACCGCGACAGTTTCCGAGAAGTGGTCGCAGATGCTGTGGCGCAGCGTGCCGTCGGTGATGCCTTCGCCTACGCCCTCGCCCGGGAGGGCTACCTGTACTCGTACGAGTCGCACTCCGCCAGCGGGGTCTCGGTGCGAGACCGCCTCGAGCTGCTCGGCGGCCCTGCTGAGCTCCTCGACAACCTCCCACCTTCGTGGGACCTACATCGGCGTGCCCCCAGAGGAGAGAAAGAACTTCCGGCCACGTCGAAGGCCGACCTGACTGCTATGCGCCAGGCCGCCATCGAGATGGTCGGCGAGATTCCGGTCAACGACGCCACAGCCGTCTCGGCGGCCCGGCGTCACATACGCGCCGGAGAGCCTCCGACAGCTGTCTTGCGACCCGACGCCGACGCCACCGCCGCCCTCAACCGCCTCGCCGAGCAGATCCGCCACGCGGACCCGACGGCCCCCAAAGCTGACGGCGTCCGATCCGAGACGGAGCCGATGACGGAAGCTGAAGTCGTCGAACTAACCGGGTTGGCCGTCCACCGCAGCCTTACCGACGGCGAGATCCTCGAAGCTGCATGGCTTGAGGACTGCGAGCGTGACGCCGGTCAGCTCATTGACATCTTGACCTCCACTCCTGACAAGGCGACTCTGCGAGAGGACGGCCGTGCCGTCGCCGAACGCGACACGTGGCTGGCTCGTGCACTCCAGTCGGCAGCCGTCCACCGGTGGCTGGAGAACGCCGCCGACTTGTCGGAGTCGGCATGACTGCCACTGCACAGCCTCCGTCGAACCCACCGCGACAGGGCGAGACGCAGTCCGAGGCTGATCGCCGCCAGATCCTCGGCGAACCTGCCGTAGGAAGTGAGAGCAGCCCGCTCGGCTCCCTGGCGTTGATCCGACGCATGCTGCTGCCCCTGGAGAACAGGCATCGTCTCGTCATCTCGCCGCTCGTGGACGCCCGCCAGATCGGCACCACCTCCATCGACCTACGGCTTGGGACCGAGTGGGAGGCCATGCGCGCCTATCGTTTCGGGTCGCTCGACCCCGGCGAAGACCCCGAGTCTGCCGCCGAGCTGCTCCGTAGCGGTGTCGAGGAGTTCCGGCTCACCGCCGGCCAACGCCACGGGATCGTCCTCCACCCGGGCGAGTTGCTGTTGGCGCTCACACTCGAATACATGAGACTTCCGTTCGACTTGTGGGGCCGTCTCGAAGGGCGAAGCACCTGGGCCAGGCAAGGTCTGCAGGTCCACGCCACAGCAGGGATGGTCGATGCCGGGTTCGAGGGCTACCTGACACTAGAGCTGCAGAACACAGGCCGGATCCCGCTCGTCCTGTATCCCGGTCTCCGAGTCGCCCAGATGGCATTCCACCCCATCAGCATGACCGCCTACTCCTATCGGTCGAAGCCCCACGCCGGATACAGCGGCCAGTCCCGGGCCCGATCACGGTTCGTCTCCGAGCCTGAACACCGCTACCGCTACGCCTACGTTGAGAAGGAAAACGAGGCCGAACGCGTACGCCGGCTACGACGCGAACGGCGAGACGCACCAGCTATCGACGACGGCAACGTCGACGCAGACGTCCAAACCGCACCAAACGGAGAGGACCAAGTCGGCGATGGGGCACCCTGACGACACACTAGACGCCGTCCGCAACGCCCAGCGTCGAGAGCGCATGGCTCTCGAACTGTCCCAAGAGGGCATTCCGATCCTCGGAGGCGCCGCATACCCCGAGCCGCTGCGAAACGAACCAGCACTCACCGACGACCTACTGCTCGAGGAACTAGTACACGCGCGCCACTCCCCGCTGCACGAAGGCATCCGCCCGCGGTACGGATGCCTCATCGTGGCCGACCTAGCCGACCTCCCCGCCGGGGTCCTAGACCCGCACCACCTCGTCACCGACCCAGCCGCACACCTCACCTTGCGCCCACTCGTCGACGGGCATCACACCGTCGTCGTACGCGACCTTGCAGGCAGAGCCGGAGTCGCCATCACACCCGTCGAAGGCGAACTCGACGTCGTCGACCTCATCCGCACATGGAAGGCCGTATCGATCCAACGGCTTGCCGACGGCCGCATCAGGGTCGGGACCGAAGCTGGGGTCGCCCTCGCAGACGGCGGCGACTGGTCGCTGCGGCCTTCGACCGGGGCAGTGATGCGCGACCTGCTACATCAACTGAACCTGCCCGGAGACGACCGCATGCAACGGTTCGCGCACCTGCGCTCCTTGCTCGAGTTCTGCTTCCATGCCCTGAGTCCCAACGGCATCGGCGCGACCCTGGTCGTCTCACTTGATAAAGACTGCAGCGCGCTCCTCCACGGCGCCTCAGACACCGGACAATCGCCACCACTTGCGATCAACGTCTTCGAACGCGACGAGCAGCAGTACTTCCTCAACCTCCTTGCTGCCAACGACGGTGCATGCTTCACCGACCCCGACGGCCAATTGCGTCACTACACGGTCAAGCTCAAGGCAACCGAACGAGCCATGGAGCTCATGTCGGAGATGGGAGGAACCCGCCACACGTCCTCCAAGCGGTTCAGCTTCGACCACCCCGGAGCACTCGTCGTAGTTGTCTCCGCAGACGGCCCAGTGACCCTTTTCTGTGCCGGCGCCAAAGTCGGCAGACTGACCTCTGCGCGGAGTGACGACGGCACCTCCTGGATAGCAAACACGCCCAGTTCAGTCAGACTCACTCTTGGAACCTCCTGGCACCACCTCGAGTGCCCGCGCTGCCAGACACCCCACCTCGTCGGAGTAACCGCCCCCGAGCCGAACCCCGCTAGACAAGACGCCACCTCGACTCCCCGTGAACCGATCCAGGCCGCCTGCGCCGCCTGCGGCACGACCCTGGGCTCCTTTGAGTCTGCCGTCCACGTCGAAGTACGAATCCGCATGCCCTGGGTGGCCGAGCCCCCAACCGATGGGTCGCCATCCTAGTAGGCGAGTCGTTGGTGCCGCGTGGATCGAGGGTCTTGCCTTCGTCCATCGAGGGTGCCAAGTCGTCTCTGGCTCCCCCCGGTTAGTTTCTCCGATGCCCGCACCTACTCGCCAGCCGGGCATAGGCGGCGCGGAGCTCGAGCTTGCGGATGACTGCCTGATCAGCAGAACTGTCGGTGGTCGTGGGCATGCTTCGGCTGACCCGAAACCCCGTCCGTCCCGGAGGTCCTCACATGCTGGAAGTTCCATTGCCGAAGGCCGCCGCGTGGGCGCCGTGGAGTAGCGACCGCTCGTGGCTCGCGGAGCGAGACGAGGTCGCAGCGTTATGGATCGACGAGCGCGCCGTCGCCGACGGCCGACCCGTCATAGTGCAAGCACCGAGTGATGCCGCGGCGTACCGTCGCGATCGCGGTCCGGTTGGTGAGCTGGCCCGCGCGGGCAGAGTCGCGACGTACAAGTCGCCAGCAGGGCACGGCCCCACCTTCGTCGACTCAGCCGACATCAAGCTTCTCGCGACAGGTATGCAAACCGCGAACGGCAACGTCATTGTCGCAACCGAGACCCCGATGCTGCCCCTGGACGGGTGGGCGGGCGCGGTTGGTGCCGTCAACCTACTCACCGGTGAGCAGGAACCGGATCGCCGCACGGTGGAGCAGGTAGAGCTCCTCGACCGGTTCGTCAGCCTGCTCTACAACGGGTGGGCTCACAAGCAGGTCGGACGCCGCGCGTCGGCGACCTACCTCCCGAAGCTCGTCGAGGCTGGCATGTCGTACTCGATGTTCGTCGGGTCGATGCTGGTCGCGGACCCGCGCCATCTCGACTCCCTCAGCGACATCGCTGAGATGAAGCGTGCGCTGCCCGAGGCTTGGCGCGAGCAAGATAGGCGGGTCGTAACAGCCGCGCGCGACGCCTTCTTGGCAGGCTGACGTGGGTCCGTTCGGACCAGCGAGCGCCGGCCGCCAGCAACGGGGCGGCGATACGGAGCGGTTCGCCATCTCATCGTACGAGAGCCCGACGGCCCGCCACCTCCACTGGCAGGTCACTAGCGCGGCCGGTCGGCGGTGGCCGTGCCTGTGGCGGTCGGTCTGAGATCTCTCTGGTGAAGCTCGGGTGGTGCGGGCACGAGTGGGTCACGGAAGTCCGAGGCGCGTACGCAGTGAAACAGTATGGGCTTTCAGCCATGACCAGGCGTCGTTGACCATCGGGACTGCTGCATAGGTAGGTGACATCTGATCTGTGGTGCCGAGAGGTGCCGCTGGTAAGGATGTACACCGTGCCGAAGCCCTACCCCAAGGAGTTCCGCGACGACGTGGTTCGTGTCGCGAGGAACCGTGAGCCAGGTCAGCTGCTCAAGCAGGTCGCTGCTGACTTCGGGATCAGCGAGTCGTGTTTGACGAGCTGGATGAAGAGCGCCGACGTCGAGGACGGGACCAAGCCCGGCACGACGACCGCGGACAACGCCGAGCTACGTGAGGCCAGGAAGCGGATCCGGCTCCTCGAGCAGGAGAACGAGGTCCTACGCCGCGCCGCGGCCTACCTGTCGCAGGCGAACCTGCCGGGAAAATGAGGCTCTTCTGACGTTTCCGTGGGTCGCTGACCGCGCCTGAGCGGCCACACGCCGCTCCCGCTCTAGGTTTCTGGCTTGTCGAGAGTCAGGAACTGCAGAGCGGAGAACGGCGTGCGAAATGCCAGCCTATGGCGAGCCCTCTTGGGCGTCGAGAACACAGTCATCGAAGAGATCGAGTTCGACGAGGAAGCCGAGGTCGTCGTCGCGCATGTGCGGCCACGACGAGTCAAGCGTGGTCGCTGCGGACGGTGCGGCGCAACGTCTGCTTGGTACGACCCGGGTGAGGGACGCCGCCGGTGGCGAGCCCTAGACCTGGGAACGGTCGAGGTGTTCCTCGAGGCGGATGCCCCGCGGGTGAACTGCCCGACGCATGGCCCGACCGTCCGGCAGGTGCCCTGGGCTCGTCACAGCGCCGGGCACACTCTGGCGTTCGACCAGCAGGTCGCTTGGTTGGCTACGCAGTGCTCGAAGTCCGCGGTCACGCAGCTGATGCGGATCGCATGGCGCACCGTCGGCTCGATCATCACCCGGGTCTGGGGCGACACCGCTGAAGAAATCGACGCATTCGCCGGGCTACGACGAATCGGGATCGACGAGATCTCCTACAAGCGCAACCACAAGTACCTGACGGTGGTCGTTGACCACGACACCGGCCGGCTGGTGTGGGCCCGGGCTGGGCGCGACCGTGCGACCTTGGAGGAGTTCTTCGACGCGCTGGAAGCCTCCGGGCAGGGCCGGTGCACCCAGATCACCCATGTCACCGCCGACGGAGCAGAGTGGATCGCGAGCGTCGTCCGCGAGCGATGCCCGCAGGCTGTGCGTTGCGCCGACCCGTTCCACGTCGTCGGCTGGGCAACCGACGCCCTCGATGCCGTCCGTCGCGACGCATGGAATCAAGCGCGTCGCGCACGAAACACCAAGGTCTACGGCTGGGCCGCCGGTCGCCGTCTGGTCGTGTCCACTGGGCACGCGCGCGCCCTCAAGAACGCCCGATACGCGTTGTGGAAGAACCCCGAGAATCTCACCGCCCGTCAGCAGGTCAAGTTGGCCTGGATCGCGAAGACCGACCCTCGGCTCTACCGCGCCTACCTCCTCAAGGAGGCCCTGCGCACCGTGTTCCGGCTGCCACCTGAGGAAGCAGCAGACGCACTTGATCGATGGATCGCGTGGGCCAGACGTTGCCGGATCGAGCCGTTCGTGAAGATCCAGCAGCGCATCGCCAAGCACCGCGCCGAGATCCTCGCCGCGATCGAGCACGGCTTGTCCAATGGCCTCGTCGAGTCGGTAAACACCAAGATCCGACTCATCACCAGGATGGCCTTCGGGTTCCGCTCGCCCGACGCCCTCATCGCCCTCGCCATGCTCAACCTTGGCGGCCACCGCCCCGTCCTGCCCGGCCGATGACCCACGGATGTGTCACAAGAGCCGAAAATGATGTACCCGCTCGTCCGCGAGCTGGCCGCCAAGGACGCACCGATCAGGGCGCCCGTGACGGTGACGTGCCGGGTACTGAAGATCGCACGCCAGCCCTACTACCGCTGGCTCACGTGTCCGGTCACCGACGCCGACCTCGTCGAGGCCTACCGCGCCAACGCCCTGTTCGACGCCCACCGCGACGACCCGGAGTTCGGCTACCGGTTCCTGGTCGACGAGGCAGGTGAGGCCGGCGAGCCGATGGCGGCGCGGACCGCGTGGCGGATCTGCTCAGACCTCGGCTGGTTCAGCACGTTCGGGAAACCCAAGCGGGGCAAGGCCAACCAGAAGGGGAAGCCCGGCCCGCCGGTCCACGACGACCTCTGCGCCGTGGTCGACAAGCACGGCGTGATCCGCCACGAGTTCAACGCCGACGCCCCAAACTCGCTGTGGTTGACCGACATCGAGCGCCACGAGGCGCTGTTGAACCGAGTGGAGGTG
>JAPKDO010000143.1 GCA_028822535.1 Acidimicrobiales bacterium | reverse complement strand
GTCATCGACCTCGGGCCCGTCGAACGCAGCGAGCGCGACGACCGCGCGACGCCGCAACGTCGCCCGCTCGTCGAGCGCAGCGAGTACCGCGGGGAGCCCGATCGGGTCGCCGATGGCCCCGAGTGCGGCGATCGCGGCCTCGCGAACCAGGTGTTCGTTGTGCGTCGTGGCCAGCGAGGTCAACGCCGCCGCTGCACCGGGCTCGGCCGGCGACCGCTCGCCGCAGGCCCACGCCGCCGTCTCCGCGACCACGGAGTCGTCGTCACCCAGCGCGGCGAGGATCGAGGGCGGGTGGTCGCCGGGCACGTTCGCTGCGAGCGCCACGGCACGGCGGCGAACGGTCGCGGCGGGGTCGTCGAGTGCTGCCGCGTGTTCGTCGACGCGCAGGGCCGCGAGGCGTGACAGGGCCCCGAGCGCGGTCGCCCGAACGGCGGGCGATGGATCACCCAGCAGGCTTCGGGCGGTGTCGGCGTCTCCGGTGTGGCCCGCGATCGCCGCTGATCGCCGACGCCGCGCTTCGTCCTCGGTCATCCGATCGTGTTGCCGACGATCTCCGCCGCGCCGCCGACGACCGCGCCGAACAACGCGGCGATCCCGACCCCGATGACGACCGCGATAACGACGATGCCGACGAGGCTGAGCACTCGCCGAGGGATCGACGGCCGAACGAGATCGTGGAACGCGCCCTCGACGGCGGTCTGCGCCGAGGGGACAGCCCCGCGCGCCACCTGTCGAGGGAGCCCGTCCGTCGTGCGACGGATGGTGCGGGCGACCGGGGTCCTGGGATCTCGCCCCGGTGTCGGTGTCGGTGCTGGCGCCGGGGTGCTCGCGGGCGTCGGCATCGACGCTGCGACCTGCTGCGTCGTCGGTTCCGACTCGCTCGTCTCGGCGGTGTGGGCGCGTCGCGATCCATCGCCGCGCATGGCAGGCTTTCCCTCGGCCATCGAGACGGCAAGGATGCCGACGCCGCCGCCGAGGATCACGAGCAGGATCAACGTGAGCACAGAAGAACCGATCGTACCGGCGGGCGCCTCGACACCCGGGCCACCCGTGGCATCTGGGGCACCCGGGTCACAGCGGCCGTCCGACCCCCGCCCCCGGCGAGTCTGGCCGTGGTGGGTCGCGGGTGGGTCGCTGGTGTCGCTCGTCGCCGTCGTCATCGCCGCGCTCACCATCCAGATCCCGTACTACGAGTTCCGACCCGGCTCCGCTCGGCCGATCGCGCACCTCGTCGACGTCTCCGACGTGCAGACGTATCCGCCCGACAGCGACATCGCGTTCACGACCGTGTCACTCAAGCGCAGCACCCTCGCGACCTATCTGCAGGCGATGCTCGACGACGACATCGAGATCGTGGAGAAGGACGTGGTCCTGGGCGATCGCTCGCCCAACGAGAACCGCCAGTTCAACCTGCAGTTGATGGACACCTCGAAGCAGGACGCGATCCGTGTCGCATTGCTCGCCCTGGGCTACGACGTGCCGATCACGATCAGCGGCATCGTCGTCGTGCGGGTGCAGGAAGGATCCGGCGCCGAGGGTCTCCTGTCCGTTGGTGACACGGTGTTGTCCATCGACGGGGAATCGCTCGGACTGGCCGGCGATGTCGGCCGGATCATGGAACCGAAGGCGCCGGGTGACGTGGTGAAGCTCGAGGTCGAACCCCCGGATCGGTCTGGGACCCGGACCGTCGAGGTGACGCTGCAAGCGGCGCCGGACGACCCGGACCGTGGACTCATCGGGATCGAGTTGCAGCCACGCGACCCGTTCTACGACTTCCCGTTCCCGATCGACATCGACTCGGGAACGGTCGGCGGTCCGTCCGCAGGCCTCGCGTTCTCGCTCGCGATCATCGACGTACTCACCCCGGGCGAGCTGACCGGCGGGAGCCAGGTGGCGGTGACCGGCACCATCGACGGCGCCGGCAACGTCGGCCAGGTGGGAGGCGTCGCCCAGAAGACCGCCGTCGTCCTCGACGAGGGGTACGACGTGTTCCTGGTGCCGAGCCCGGAAGTCGACGAGGTGCGCGCCCGGGCAGGGGACAACCTCCAGGTCATCCCAGTCGATACTCTGGAAGATGCCCTGGACGCCCTCGCGTCCCTGGGAGGGAGCGGTTTCGAGATCGCCGCCGCGCCCGGTTGATCCCTTTCGCGATGCGGTAGACGCCACCATGACGACCGAAGCAGCGCAGCTGCAGTTCGCAGCGGAGTTCACGCTGTTCCTCGCTGCGATCGCTGCAGTCGCGGTCACGGTGCTGCGCCCGGACCTCCTGTTCCGGCACGTCGCGGCACGGTCCAGCTTCGTCGTGGGCTCCGTGTCGCTGGCCGTCGCAGCGTTCCTGCACGGCTCGCTCCTGTTGGACGACCCCACCGATCCGTTCCTGGTCTTGGCCCGTGCGATCGGAATCGTCGGTGTCGGGGCGGCGCTCCTTCGCTGGGAGGGTCCGTCCGAGGGGCGCCTGCTCGCGCTCACCGGTGTGGTGACCCTGGCGCTGGCCGAGGCGCTCGCCGCCGGCGACTCCGACCGGATCGCGGACGGCGTGCGCGGCGTGGGGGCGTTGTTGTTCGCCGTCGCCCTGATCGTGGCCTCGCGGCGGGCGATCGCCGCCCGGGTCGCGACATCGGCCGCCGCCGTCGTACTCCTCGTCATCACGTCGGTTGCCATCGCACTGTCCGTCGTGATCGCCGACAACGTCGAGGACGAGGTCGCCCGCCGCTACGAGGCGCGTGCCGAGACGGAGGCCACGGTCTTCTCCGACGCCAGCCAGTCCGCGCTCGGCGACGCGACGCTGCTCGGCCGTACGTTGCCCAGCCGCGCCGCCGAGATCGCCGCCGTCGACAGCGCCGGTCCGGCGGGGGACCCGGCGGCGAGTCAGGCCATCGCCGACTCGTTGGTGGTGTTCCGCGACGAGGTCCTCCGAGAGCCCTTCGCCGGACCCCTCGTGGTCGTCGGCGCGTCGGGGAGTCCCGTGGCCGACATCGACGCCAGCGAGATCGCCCGCTTCGAGCTGATCGGTTCCCAGGCCGTGCAGGAGGTCATCGCGACCAGACAGCCGGTCGACGACGTGTCGATCGTCGGCGACCAGACGTTCTCGATCGGCGCTGCGCCCATCACGGTCGGCTCCGACTTCCTCGGCGTCGCCGTCGTCACCGCCCGACTCGACGCCGAATTCCTCGCCGACCGGATCGCGGACGCCGCGTCGGTCGAACAGGAGGTCGGCCTGGCGCTCGTCGATCGACAGCGGAGCTATGCCGCTGCCGGCGAGCAGCCCTCGCTCTCGACGAGCCTGCGGCTCGCTGCCGACGCGCTGTTGTTCGACGAGACCCAGACCGCGCTCGACGGCGATCGGTTCGTCGTCTCGGTCCCGGTCCTCGACGAGGACGGTGCACCCTTCCTCGCCGTCACCGTCTCGGTCCCGCAGGCACGCATCGACGCCACCCGTCAGGACCTGTTCCGACTCCTGTTCATCGTCGCACTCGGCGCAGCGCTCGTCGCCATGATCCTCGCGGGGTACGCCGGCAACCGGATCGGAACCGGCCTCGGCGTGCTGACGACCGCGACGGGAGAACTGCAACAGGGTCGCCTCTCGGCGCGCGCAACGCTGGACACGCCCGACGAGCTGGGTGTGCTGGCGAAGACGTTCAACCAGATGGCGGGATCGATCCAGTCGATGACCGACGACCTCCGGGCGGCGGCGGACGGGGAGGCCGCGCTCCGTGCGCGGCTCGAAGGCGTGGTCGCGGGCATGGGCGAAGCGCTCGTCGCGGTCGACGAACGGGGTCGGATCACCGACTTCAACGCGGCGGCCGAGGAGTTGAGCGGCGTCCCGGCCCGCGATGCGATCGGCAAGAGGCTCGACGCCGTCTGCACCATCAACGACGAAGACGCGAACGACATCACCGACCGCTTCGTGCAGCCGGTCGTCGACTCGTGGAGCACGCCGGCGGATCTGGAGGGCGCGTCCGGCGACCCCGTCCCCGTCGCCGTGTCGGCGGGCCCGCTGCGCGGCCCGGCCGGTGTGCTGTCGGGCGCAGTGTTCGTCATCCGCGACGTCCGTCGCGAACGTGAGATCGAGAAGATGAAGACCGAGTTCATCGCGAACGTGAGCCACGAGCTCCGCACACCGCTCACACCGGTCAAGGGGTACTCCGACATCCTGGCCAACCGTGAGCTTCCCGCCGAGCGTGTCCAGGAGTTCGCTCGCGAGATCGTCAACGGGGCCAGTCAGCTCGAACGGGTCACCGATCAGCTCGTCCAGTTCGCCACCCTCGCCGCCGGGCGACTGCAGCTCCAGACCGAGTCCGTGCGTGCTCGCGACCTGCTGGACGGTCTCGTCGACCGTTGGAACGGCCGGGTGAGCGGGACGCATTCCATCACGCGCCGGATCGCCCGGGGCACCCCTGCTGCTGTCCTGGACCGGCGCTACCTCGACGTCGCGCTCGATGAACTCATCGACAACGCCATCAAGTACTCGCCCGAGGGCGGCCGGGTCCGCGTGAGCGCGACCCGGTACGAGAACGGCAACGGTCCGCGACTCTTGTTGTCGGTCGACGATCGAGGCGTGGGGATCGACCCGGACCAGCGCGACGCGATCTTCGACGACTTCTCCCAGGCCGATGGGTCGGCCACGCGGAAGTTCGGCGGACTGGGGCTCGGCCTCGCGCTCGTGAACCGCATCGTGCGGGCGCACGGCGGCGAGTTGTCGTGCACGAGCGAGCCGGGCAAGGGCACGACCGTGCGCATGCTGTTGCCGCTCGAGGCACCCGAGGACGCGGCGACGGGCGGCGGTGACTCGTGAGGCGGGCCACGAGCGTGCGCATTGCGACAGTGGTGCTCCTGGCCGTGTCGGTGTTGGCCTCGTGTGGGTCGGGCGACGGACCCGGCGCCGACGAGGCCCATCTGACGGTCTCCGGGTCGGTCACGATCACCGACTCCGACGGTACGGGCGAGAAAGTGACGAGCGCGACGACGCTCCGTTTCGGCGACACCGTCCTCGTGGACGACGGCACCGCGACGATCGAACTCGCCGGCGGCCAGCGCTACGAGTTGCGTTCGGGTCCCGACCCCTCCGAGTTGATGATCGGGGCCCCGCCGACGTTGCTGTCGGGCGACGCCTTGGTCAGCGGCGGGTTCCCCGCCCAGTTGCGCTTCGAGTCGTCCACCGTGTCGGCGCAAGGGGCGATGAAGCTCTCGTCCGCCGTCCCGGCGGTCACCAGCTATGCCGGTCGTGCCCGGATCGACGGTGCCGGTTCGCTCGACGAGGTGCTCGGCCTTCGTCGGGTCGTGTTGACGTCGTCCGCCGTGGCGGAGCCGCTGACCTTCGACGGCGCCGACGCGTGGGATCGCCGCTTCCTGGCCGAGGCCGTGGCGTTCGGAGACCGCCTCGAAGCGCTCGCACGCGGGTACACCGCCGACCTCGGGGCCAGCGGGGGCCAGACCGTCAGCTTCTTCGAGGCGGTCGTTCCTGCGCTCGCCGAGGAACGCGAGTTCGGTGCCGACCTGTTGGCGGACCGCCCGGTGGGGGAGACCCTCGTGGGCGCAGCGATCGTGGTCCAGGGACGCGACGGCTCGTTCCGGGAGCGATGGGACGAGGTGTTCTCGTTCCGTGATCTCGGCGCAGGGTGGGGCATCGTGGCGCTCGACCAGGGCGTCAGCTCGGCACCGCTGCTCGACACGGTCGAGCTCGCCCTGGCCAGCCCGACGCCCACGGAGCCCCCGGAGACGACGACGACGGGTGCCCCCAGCAATGCGTCGTCGACGTCCACGACGGTCGCCAGCCCCACCACCACCGGAACCACGACGACGTCGGTCCCGGAAGAGCCACCGCCACCGCCGGCGGGCCTCCTGGACCCGCTCGACCCACTGCTCGACCCGGTCGGCCAGATTCTGGGCGACCTGTTGGGCGCGCTCGGACTCGGTTGATCCGCGACCTCCACGACCCGGAGGGGGTCGCCGGGAATCGGGCCGGGCGGACCTAGGGTTTCTGTGATGACTGACGATCCGCGCATCGATCCCGCCGATCTGCGCTCGGTCCGGTTCCCGGGTTCTTCCCGCCGGTACGACGCACGCGCGGTCAACGAGTTCCTCGAGTCGGTGGCGCAGCGCGTCGAGGCGACGAACGCCCTCGTCGACGACCTCCAGCGCCAACTCGCCGACGCCGGGGCGCCGGCCCGGGGCGGGTCGTCCGCATTGACGATCCTCCCGCGAGAGGAACCCTCGGACCCCGAGCCCGACAACGTGTTCGACGTGGAGCCGGAGCCGGAGCCGGAGCCGGCGCCCGAGCCCGAGCCCGTGGTCGAGCGACCGCGACTCTCGACGATGAGCGACGACGAGCTCGTCGGTCTGGTGGGGGAAGAGACCGCGCATGTGCTCTCGACCGCTCGACGCGCTGCCGACGACATCCGCTCGAAGGCCGAGGAGTCGGCCGCTCGCGTGATCCGTGAAGCGACGGCGGAGTCCAAGCGCCTGGTCGAGGAGGCCGAGACGCGCTCGGTGGCGCTCACCGCCGAAGCCCAGACGGTGCGCGACGACGCCGTCGCCGAGGCGGAGGCGCAGGCCGACGAGGTGCGGACTGCCGCCGCCACCGAGGTCGAGCGGATTCGGGCCCAGGCCGAGGCAGATGTCGCTGCCGTTCTGCAGAGCGCCGAGCAGGCACGCACGGACGCCGTGGCGGAAGCCGAACGGGCCATCGAGGAGGCACGAGACGAGGGCCGGTCGATGGTGGCCGAGGCCAAGGAGGTGCGCGCCCGCATCCTCGCCGACCTCCAGCGTCGGCGCGATGGTGCCCGTGAGCAGATCGAACGCCTCGCCGCCGGACGGGCGAGGCTGCTCGACGCCTATTCGGCCGTGCGCACGAACGTCGACGACATCACGTCGCAGCTCGAGTCCGCGCTCGTCGACGAGTCCGAGCCCGTTGCCGAGCCCGAACTCGAAGCCGAGATCGATCAGGCGGCGTCGGTCGTGGCCGCCGCAGAGCAGGCGACACCGGAGCCGGAGCCGGAGCCCGACCCGCAGCCGGAGCCGGAGCCGGAGCCCGAGCCCGAGCCGGAGCCGGAGCCGGAGCCGGAGCCGGAGCCCGACCCGCAGCCGGAACCCGAGCCGGACCCCGAGCCGGACCCGGAGCCCGAACCGCAGCCGGAGGTCGTCGACGAAGCGTCATCCGAGTCGGAGTCCGATGTCGGTGCGTTGTTCGACCGGATTCGCGCCGAGCGGGCCGAATCGGTGGCTCGCGCTCAGAAGGTGCTCGCGGCCGACGAACCGGAGCCGGAGCCCGACCCGGAGCCCGAGCCCGAGCCTGACGCAGGAGGCGAGGCGGTCCACGAGGAGCCGTCGACGCCCGACGAGCGCCGCAGCGACTCCGCCGACACGGTCCCCGACGAGCTCCTCGCGTCGGGTCCGGTGCTCGACCAGCGGTCCGACGCCGTCGAAAAGCTCGAGAAATCGCTCTCCCGCTCGCTGAAGCGACACCTGGCCGACGAGCAGAACGAGGTGCTCGACGCGCTTCGTCAGTCCGAGTCGACGGACGTCGACGAACTGTTGCCCGGGCGCGACCCTCACGTCGACGGGTACGCCGACGTCGCGATCGATGCCTTGGCGGCCGCTGCCGATGCCGGCGCGGCGACGAGCGGATCCGCCGGCGGGACCGCAGACGCCGGGGCGCTCGCGGTCCGTCTCGCCGAGTCGCTCATCGATCCGTTCCGTCGTCGGATCGAGGACAGCGCCCGCGACGTCGATGGCGACGCCGATGCACTCGACGAGCGGCTCCGTGCTCTCTACCGCGAGTGGAAGGTCGAACGGATCGGCCCAGCCGTCACCGACGCGCTGCTCGGCGCATTCGCCGCCGGCCAACACGCGGGCGCCCCCGACGGGGCGTCGTTGCGGTGGGTGATCGACCCCGAACAGGGGCCCTGTCCCGATGCCCAGGACAACGCGCTCGCCGGTGCCGTTGCCAAGGGCGCGGTCTTCCCGACCGGCGACCCGTGCCCGCAGGCGCATCCCGGGTGTCGCTGCCTCCTGGTGGTCGACGCGGAATAGCTCGCGATGGGCAGCTGAGCGCCCATCGGTAGGCTCGGGCGCCACATGCGTCCCCCGTCTGACATGCCCCAGCCCCGTCGCCGCGCCCCCCGGACGTCAGGCGACGGTTCGAACCGTGGCCGCACGATCCTCATCGTCGCGGCGATCGCCCTGTTCTTCCTCATCACCTCATTGCGCGGGATCGCCGGGTTCTACACCGACTTCTTGTGGTTCGACTCGCTCGGCTACGACGGGGTGTGGTCCGGCGTGCTCGGCGCCAAGGTCTCGTTGGCGGCGATCTTCATCGCTGCGTTCTTCGTGATCTGTTGGGTCAACCTCTACATCGCCGATCGTCTTGCGCCGACATTCCCGCCGGCCGGTCCCGAACAAGAGGCGCTCGACCGGTTCCAGGAGGCGATCGGCAACCGCACCGGCCTGTTCCGGGCGGCCGTCGCCTTCGGACTCGCGGTGCTCATCGGCGCCGGGATGAGCCAGGAGTGGCGTTCGTGGCTGCTGTTCACCAACGGTGGCGACTGGGGCACGTCCGATGCCCAGTTCGGTACCGACATCGGGTTCTACGTCTTCCAACTCCCGTTCCTGAAGTCCGTCACCGACTGGGCGTTCGCGTCGGTGCTGATCGTTCTGGTCGTCACCGTCGCCGCGCACTTCGCCAACGGCGGCATCCGCGTCCAGCCGACCGGGCCCGGCAAGGTGAGCCCGACGGTGACGTCGCAGGTGAAGGCACACGCCTCGGTCCTCCTCGGCGTGCTCGCGCTCATCCGCGCCGCCGGCTACATGCTCGAGCGCTATGAGCTCACGACCTCGACCCGCGGCGTGGTCGACGGCGCCGGTTTCACCGACGTCAACGCACAGCTTCCGGTCCTCAACCTCCTGATCCTGATCTCGGTCGCGTCGTTCTTGTTGTTCATCGTCAACATCTGGCGACGCGGCTGGGTCCTGCCGATCCTCGGTGTCGGACTGTGGGGTCTCGTCGCCGTGGTGGCCGGCGGGATCTACCCGCAGGTGATCCAGCGCTTCCAGGTGTCGCCCAACGAGCTGTCGAAGGAGACCGAGTTCATCGACCGCAACATCGAAGCGACCCGAGAGGCACTCGGTCTCGGCGAGGTGACGACGACCGACTACGAGTTGACGCGCGACGAGGGCGACGTCGACCTCACCGACAACGTCGACACGATCCAGAACGTCCGTCTGTGGGACCCGTCCTCGGTCGTGCTGGGGCAGACCTTCCCTCGGCTCGAGGAGCTGTTGCCGTACTACCGGCTCAACGATGTCGACGTCGACCGGTACGAGATCGACGGCAACCTGACCCAGGTCGTGCTGTCGGCGCGTGACCTCGATGCCAGCAGCCTGCCCCAGTCGTCATGGGAGGCTGAGCACGTCATCTACACCCACGGCTACGGCATGGTCCTGGCGTCGGGCACGACCAAGACCGCGCAGGGTCGCCCCGACTTCGCGCTCCAGCAGGTCCCGGTCCGCGAGAACACCGACCTCGAGCTCACGCGACCGCAGATCTACTTCGGCGAGAACCTCGGTGGATACGTCATCACCGGTGGTCCACGCGAAGAACTCGACTTCCAGGACGGCACCGACACGACGAACACCGTCTACGACGGTCCCGACGGGGTCGGCATCGGTGGGTTCCTCGACAAGGTGGCGTTCGCGCTCCGGTTCGGCGACTACAACCCGTTGATCTCGAACCTCATCGACGGCAACTCCAAGATCCACTACATCCGCGACGTGCAGGCCGGAATGCACTCACAAGGTTTCGACGCGG
>JAPKDO010000142.1 GCA_028822535.1 Acidimicrobiales bacterium | reverse complement strand
CACCTGCGGAACCTTCTCGAGCTCTGAGCGTCGGCGTCAACCCTGTTCCACCCACTTCGTTACGGCCACCACGTAGTTTCCCCGTCGTGGACGAGTTGGGGCCGGGTCTCTATGAGTCTCTCGTCACCGAGGGACTGAAGGCACAGCTCGACGCGCTCGCCGACGAACTGCCCGTCGAGCAGCGGGGACTGCGAGCCGCAGAGGCCGCGGACCGGATCGCGTGGCACTTGAGCCGGCAGATCGACGGTGCGCTCAGCGATGTCGCTGACGACGATCGGGTCGAGGTCGGACTACGCGTCGCTCGGGCGTTGCTGGATCGACTCGGTGAGTTGGTCCAGGTCGATCCAGCGGCGCTCCCGGTGGAGCCGGCGACCATCCTCCACGCCATCTTGCGCACCCGGCCCGACGGCTCTCCCCAACCGATCGACGAGCCCCTCATCCCCCTGCTCGACACGACACTGCTGACCAGCGCGCCGGGTGAGCCAAACCTCGTCAACCAGCTCCGCTCCGAGATCGAGTCGGCCGACGAGATCGACCTGGTCATGGCATTCATCCGGCGCAGTGGGATCAACCCGCTGACCGAGGCCCTTCGACGGCACCGCGAGGCCGGGAAGCCGCTGCGGGTACTCACCACGACGTATACCGGCTCGACCGAGGGCCGAGCCCTCGACCAACTCGCAGACCTCGGGGCTGACGTACGTATCTCCTACGACGTGAGCACGACTCGGCTCCATGCGAAGGCGTGGGTGTTCCATCGCCGCTCCCGCTTCTCGACCGCGTATGTCGGGTCGTCGAACCTGACCCACTCCGCGCAGGTGACCGGTCTCGAGTGGAACGTGCGGATCGCTGCGGCCAGGAACCCGGACATCGTCGCCAAGTTCGGCGCCGTGTTCGACAGCTACTGGGAGAGCGGCAACTTCGTCGACTACGACCCGGCACAGTTCGACGACGAGCTACGCCGGAGCGGACGGACCGACACCGGTCCCCACGTCATCCTGAGCCCCGTCGAACTCCGCCCCGAGCCGTTCCAGGAACGGCTGCTGGAGCTGATCGAGGTCTCGCGGGAGCGGGGCCACCACCGCAATCTCCTCGTCTCGGCGACCGGTACCGGCAAGACGGTCATGGCCGCGCTCGAGTACGCCGCACTGCGGAACCGCCTCGATCGCTCCCGGCTGCTGTTCATCGCTCATCGGGAGGAGATCCTCGACGCGAGCATGGCGACGTTCCGGTACGCCCTCCGTGATCCGTCGTTCGGCGAGAAGTGGGTTGGCGGTGCCCGACCGCGGGACTTCGAGCACGTCTTCGCGTCGATCCAGAGCCTCAACGCCGGCCGCCTCGAAGACCTCGCTCCCGATCACTTCGACGTGGTCATCGTCGACGAGTTCCATCACGCCGCTGCCGCCTCCTACGAACGAGTGCTCGATCATCTCGATCCCGTCGAGCTACTCGGCCTGACGGCGACTCCCGAACGAAGCGACGGGCTGCCGATCCTCCACTGGTTCGATGACCGGGTCGCCGCCGAACTCCGCCTGTGGGACGCGATCGACCAGCAGCATCTTTCGCCGTTCCTCTACTACGGGATCCACGACGGTCTCGATCTGACCGAGATCCCGTGGCGTCGAGGTCGTGGCTACGACACCAGCGCGCTGACCGACGTGTACACGAGCACGGACGCGTGGGCTCGGTTCGTCGTCGACCAGGTCTCCAAGCACGGTGACCCAGCCTCGATGCGGAGCCTCGGGTTCTGCGTGAGCATCGAACACGCCCGGTTCATGGCCCAGCACTTCAACCGCCACGGCATCAGCGCCGTCGCCATCTGGGGCGACAGTCCGCGGTCCGAGCGAGAAGGCGCGCTCAAGGATCTCGCCGCCGGCCGGGTCCAGGTGGTGTTCTCCGTCGACCTGTTCAACGAAGGCATCGACGTCCCGGTGCTCGACACAATCTTGATGCTCCGTCCGACCGAGAGCCCCACGCTGTTCCTCCAACAGCTCGGCCGAGGGCTACGGAAGGCGCCGGACAAGAGCTACTGCACTGTCCTCGACTTCGTCGGCACCCACCGCAAGGAGTTCCGGTTCGATCGCCGCTACCGCGCCCTGCTCGGTGGCAGCCGTCGAGAACTCGAGCGTGCCGTCCAGCTCGACTTCCCCTTCCTCCCGGCCGGGTGCCACATGCAGCTCGACCGGAAGGCCTCGGAGATCGTCCTGCGGAGCCTCCGTGATGCGATCCCTTCGCAGTGGAAAGCCAAGGTCGACGAGTTGCGGTCGCTGCGACAGGATCGTCCCGACATCGACCTTGCCGGGTACCTCGACGAGTCCGGGCTCGACCTCGATGACGTCTACACCGGATCGAGGAGTTGGTCCGACCTGCGAGAAGCCGCGGGTGCCGATGTCCAGCCGATGGGCCCCAACGAGGTTCCGCTCCGTCGTGCCGTCGGCCGGCTTCTCCATGTCGACGATCACGAGCGGCTCGGCACCTACCAGCGGCTTCTCGCCCATCCGTCGCCACCGCAGCTACAGATGCTCCCGGAGCGGGAGCGGAGGCTGCTCCACATGCTGGCCGCCGCCATCGGCGACCAGGCCCTCACCAAAGACGCGTCCGTTCAAGGCGCAATCGATCTCGTGTGGTCCCACCCGCAAGTCCGTACCGAGCTGCTCGAAGTCTTCGCCGTGCTCGACGATCGAGTGGACCACGTCCATCGACCGCTCGGCACCCATCCCGAGGTCCCACTCCAGATCCATGCTCGCTACAGCCGCATCGAGATCCTCGCCGCGCTCGGTCTCGGGGGCGGCGGCAAGATCGCCGCATGGCAGAGCGGCGTCTACGAAGCCAAGGACGCAAACGCCGAGCTGCTCGCCTTCACCCTCGACAAGAGCAGCGGTGGGTTCTCCCCCACCACCCGGTACAAGGACTACGCCATCAGCCGGACGCTGATCCACTGGGAGAGCCAGTCCAGTACCCGAGCCGACAGCCCCACCGGCCTCCGCTACCGGAACCAGGAGCGAGACGGCCGCTCGATCCTGCTCTTCACTCGCCTCCGCTCCGACGACCGCGCCTTCTGGTTCCTTGGGCCGGCTACCTATCGAGGCCACGTCGGCGAAAAGCCCATCGCCATCACCTGGGAACTCGACCAGCCGCTCTCCGGGGACCTGTACTCGGCCTTCGCGGCGGCAGTCGCCTGAGGGCGCTCACGCGAGACGTACCAACGCTCATGATCCTCGCTCGAGATGTCGCCGGTACTCGAGAGAAGATCCACGGATGGCAACCAAGCGGTATCGCATCACGCTGACCGTCGAGGTCGAGGACGACCACGTCGCGTACGACGATCCGGAGTGGATCGCCGATGCCGCATGGGGAGCTCTCTCGAACGAGTACGGCCTCGTGTGCACGTACGACCGCTTCGAGTCCCTTCCGTCGAAGATCGATTGATGCGTCCCTACCGAGACAGGCCTCGCGACGGCGGCTCAATCGCAGGAGGGCGACCCATTGTCCGGTCGAGCCCGGTCAAGGACTGACGTGCAGCGCGCCACGTGAGTTCGTAGGCGTAGTCGTTGAAGATCTGAGGCTCTCGACCGAGGAGGGCAGTCACGTCGAGATCCCATGCCGCCTGGTGCTGCAGCATCCGGCCGGCGGACTCGATCCACTCTTCCCGGGCCGCTCCCACCGATGGCGCCGGTCCGAGACGATCCCGGATTGGCTCGGGAACGGAGTCGATGACGGCAAGACCGCGCGACTGAACGTCGACGTCGAGCTGCGACCGAAGGTCCGCCAGCTCCGCCGTGAGCTGAGTTCCTTCCCTCTGTCGAGCCGGGCGACCAGGCTCGAGCCTTCTGGTCGGGCGACTGCCCGATTGAGTTCGGCGATCTCGGTACGGGTCTGCTCGACCGCCTTGGGAAGCCACCGGAGCTGGGCGCGGGCGCCATCGACCTCACGTCGGTGGAGGCGTCGGATCAACGGATGATCGAACTGGTCGCTGTCGGACCTGGCCTGCTGCAAGCGACTCTCCATCTGCCGCAACCGCTGCTCCGCCGACTTCAGGCCGCTGACGGCTTCTGCGTGCGCGTGTCGCGCGCTGGTACGGCTCGACTCGATCCGTTGGATTTCGAACTGGGCTTCGACGACGCTCTCCACAACGCGCCGCAGCTCATGCGCGGGCATCGCCCGGGCGAGTGCGCCTTCGTGGTTGTCGTCGACAACGCTCGGCGTCAGCTCGTCACGTACGGCGATGGCCGGGCGGTCGATCCAGGTCCTTGCCAGCGCCTCGGAGACGACGTCGGCGGGCGTCTCCTCGCCACGGATGGCGACGAAGACCTCGTTGGACTCTCGTCCTCGGGTCATGGGGACGTAGATACCGGCGGCGCCGGTCGGACCGTCGAGGAACAGGATCGAGCGGTCGACGGTGCGGCCCTGGCTGGCATGGCTGGTCTCGGCGTAGGCCAACTCGACGTGCTCGGCGACGTACTCGGCGGGGAGCCGGATCTCGCCGCTGCGGCCGGTGACGGTCACGCTGCCGTCCCGGTGGATGGCGTCGACGGTCCACCGGTCTCGGTTCTTGACCATGAGCTGGCGGTTGGTCCGCAGTCGCCGGTCGTTGTGGCGGGTGGCCACCCTGTCCCCGATGTGGAGACGGTAGGGACCGACCTCGAGGGTCGGCCCGTCATGGTCGAGCTGGCCGGCGTCGAGGCGACGCCACTGGGCCGAATGGTTCAGCTCGACGACTGCGGCGTTGGTCGGCGCCATGAGGCAGGCGGTTTCGCCCCGCTCGATCGCTCTCCACCAGGCGCCGACTGCCGCGACTCGCATCCGGGTCGCGGTCCCGCCTCGGAGGCGTCCGTGTTCCTCGTACTCGTCGACGACCGCGGTGTCGCCGCGACGAAGGCGCAGACTGGCCTTCGCCTCCCAGGGGTGGTTGAACCGGTGGACTCGGTCCAGCTCGATCGTGCCGAACGAGTCGACCAGGTGTCCGAACATGCCCGAGCGTCCGACGGCAGAGAACTGCATCGGGTCGCCGACGAGGACGAGGCGCCAGTCCTGCTCCTCGGCCAGGTCGAACAGTTCGGCCAGCTTCGGCGTGGACACCATGCCGCTCTCATCGACCACGACTGTGGAGCCAGCGGGCAGGTCGTAACGGTGGTCCGGCGGTCGCTTGAGGCAGTGCTCGATCAGGAGCTTGTCGAGGGTGTCGGCGTCGACGCCGGTGTCGACGGCCAGCACCTCGGCTGCCGCAGCGGACGGGGCGACTCCGAACACCGCTCGGCCTTCACGCCGGAGCTGCTCGATGCCCGGTCGGAGTGCCGTGGTCTTGCCGGTACCGGCCGGACCGACGGCGAGGACGAGCTGGCGGTCGCCGGCCACTGCGGTGGCGAGCTGGGCTTGCGCGGGCGTGAGTCCTTCGATGGCCTCGATCTGGTGGTCCACTCCCCCGGCGCCGAACCGCTTCTCGGCCAGCCGCTGGAGTCGTTCCTCTTGGGCGAGGATGTCGGGCGTGGTCAGCACCCGGTCGACGGCCGACTCGGTGATCGGTCGACCGTCTCGGCGTCGGGGCACCTCCTCCGGTGCCGGCCACGACAGGTCGATCATGTGGGTGCGGACGATCTCGTCGGACAGGCCGTCGACCCAGCGCGCCAGCTCGTCGGCCGGGAGGACGACGGTGGTCGGCACCGCGGCGGCAACTTCCCGGACGACCTCGGCGCTGCGCCACGTCGACTGCTGGTCGACCATCGCGTCGAGTGCCTGCTTGGCGATCCGGGCTCGGGTCGCGTCGTCGACGCGGTCGAGTCCTCGCTCGTGTCCGGTCGCGTCGGCGACCAGCTTGTCCGGGGTCAGCCCGAGGCCGAGCAGCCGGTCACGCCAGTTCTCCTCGAGGGCGATCGGGTCGGTGTCGTCCTCCTTGTGGGGGCGGGTGTCGAGCACGGCTTCACGTTCGAGTCGCCACCGTTCCCGCAAGGTGGGCTCTCGGTCGTTGACGTCCTCGAACCGGTCGATCTTCTCGTCGATCCGGCGGTCGATGGCCTCGGTCCGCTGGGAGAACTCGCGGAGCACGTCGGTCGGGATGTCGGCGATCTCGGCGATGCCGTTTGACGGCTCGACCCAGCGGACGCCGAGCCGGCGGGTCATCTCGGCCCGGAGACCCGAGTGGTAGAGCCGGCTGAGGGTCTGCTGGTCCTTCTTGATGGTGCGAGCGTCGAGGGCGAGCCAACGTCCGTCGGGTGACATGACGCGGTTGACGACGACGGAGTGGGTGTGGACCTGGGGGTCGAGGGCTCGGCTGGTGTGGTGGCGGAAGTTGGCGACCAGGATGCCCTCGGCGTCGAAGGTGCGGATCTGTCCGTTGACCCGGTAGCGGGTATGGGCGTGTCGTTCGACCCACTCGATCATTGCCGCCACTGCGGTGTCGTGGGCCTCGAGGACCTCTCGCCGGACCTCGCCGTTGCCGAGGGCGAACAGGACTGACACGCCCTTGGGTGCAGAGCAGGTGACGTCGAACCCGCGGTCGGTCTTGTCGGTGTGCCGAGTGCCGAGGAGACGGCCGGTTCTCGGGTCCTCCCCGGCCATGAGCGACAGGAACGATTCCTCGTCGACCGTGTCCCCGAGTTCGAGACTCGGTGCCCCCCGGCCCTGCCATCGGCCCTGCGGTTCGCCTCGGTCGAGGTAGTAGCCGAGTTCCTTCTCGACGTAGTACGCGCCGGCGTCGCCGCCCTTGAGGGTGGTGGTCCGGGCGGTCATCGGGACATCCCGATGGCGTTCACGCTCGAGCGCGTGCACTCGTCTGTCAGTGGTTGAGACGGGTGGTGGGTAACGGGGTGGTTCATGGCTCGAACCTTTCGGTGGTCAGGCCGGGATGTCGCTCGTGGCGACGGTGATGCCGGAGTCGTCGAGATGGATGACGTAGGTCGGCGTCGTGAAGGTGTTCTCGGGTTGGGCTGCGACGGGTTCGATGACGCCGGCTCGGGCGAGCTGGCGGAGCCGTCGGTGGACGCTGTCCTTGGACAGGAACTCGAGCCGGGCCGCGATGTCACGGGTGCTCCCCCGGGCCACGAGCCGGCTGTCCTCGACTTCGGCTCGCGCGAGCAGATCGTGGAGGACCGCCAGCGCCTGCGGACCGTGTTGCCGAAGGAACACCAACGCTGCGGGGTACCGGTGTTCGATGCAGACCTCAGGCCGCATGGTCATCGCTCACCTCGGCGTCCGGGTCGATGAGGGCCATGCGCATCAGCGCCGCCTTGGGCACGCGGAGGTTCCGGCCGAACTCGGTGACCGGCATGCCCTCCTTGCCGTCCGTCTCCCGGTAGCGACCGACCAGTGCGTAGACCTGAGCCCGGCCGAGCTGGGTCAGTTCCTGGACCTGCTTGATCGTCAGGAACGGTGGAAGATCTTCGAACCGCATCATGCCCCCTTGCTCATCTCATTACACTGTGGTAATGTGACATTCCATCATGTAGCATAGTGGCGGCAGGCGCAACCCCTTCCTGGGAATCGCCTGTCCTCCATCTGAGACGGGAGGCCCATGGCCCGGGCCCGCAAGGACGACAAGCGGAGCTGGTCTGCGAGCCAGGTGGTGGCGCACAATCTGACGAGGGCCCGCGAGCTGCGTGGCCTGACCCAGACCGAGGTCGCTGAACGTCTCACTCGATTCACCGGCTCGAATTGGAGCCAGGCCACCGTCGCTCAGGCCGAGGGCTCGGTCGGTGGGCAGCGGGTTCGTCAGTTCACGGCCAACGAGCTCGTCGCGCTCGCCCGTGCGCTCGACCTCCCGGTGCTGTTCTTCTTCCTTCCGCCCGACGACGGTGAGGGCCAGCTCGCTACCGAGGACGCGCCGAACGGCCTCGACTGGGAGTACCTGCTTCTGCTGATCCTCGGTCACCGTGGCAACTTCGGTGTGCTCGCCGAGCGCGCTGCCAATTGGGAACACGTACTCGCCCACGGGGTCGACATCCCGGCCGGCGACTCGCTCGTCGAGGGCGACGTACGACTGGCCGACATCGCCGGCAGCCTCCGCCATCGTGAGCCGCTGCTCCCCGAGGATGTGCTCGCCGCCGTG
The DNA here is from genome assembly GCA_028822535.1 of Acidimicrobiales bacterium. Lineage (GTDB taxonomy): Bacteria > Actinomycetota > Acidimicrobiia > Acidimicrobiales > Salinilacustritrichaceae > Salinilacustrithrix. The sequence goes on along the minus strand of JAPKDO010000142.1, from coordinate 1,768 downwards.
TTCCATGGTCTGGCCGCGCAGCGGATGCGGGGGGCGATGAACCCCGGTGAGGACGTTGCTGCGTTCGCCGACAACCTTCGAGGGCTGGCCGACGCCCTCACCGCCTTCAACAAGTACCGTCCGGGCCAGTTCGTCGATGAACGGGTGACCGACGACATCGCGGCCGAGCGCCGCCGAGAGAACCAGCAGTGACGACGATTCGTCGCTGACGCACATGCAGGAGGCCGCCGATGGCAAGTCGCGGCAACATCGCCAAGCGTGGGTCCACCTGGACCTACTACGTCTACGTCAACGACGGCGACGGGACTCGGCGCCAGGTGAGCAAGGGCGGGTTCCGCACCCGCAAGCAGGCCGAGGCGGCGCGCATCGAGGCGCTCGCCACGATCAACAATGGGACCTGGGTCGAGCCGGGCCGGCTGAAGGTCCGAGAGTTCCTCGAGGACGAGTGGCTCCCGTCGCAGCGTCCGCCGACGCTCGAGGAAAGCACCTACCGCTCGTACCAGCGCAACATCCGACTCCACGTCGTCCCGCACATCGGCGGACACGCCCTCCAGCAGCTCACCCCGATGGACCTCAACAAGCTCTACCGGAAGCTCCTCGACTCTGGCCGGCGCCAGGGCCCCAAGCGAGGACGGGCCCACGGCGACGAGGTCCTCGACCTGATCGACGAACTCCGGGCGGACGGACTGACCTGGCAAGCGATCGCCGATCGAGTCGGCGAGACCATCGACGAGGAGGCGGGCATCACCCGTCATGCGGTCGCCTCGATGCACCGACGCGGCCACCACCCGCCGGAGCGCAAGCCGGTGCCTGCGGGTCTGTCTCCGAGGATGGTGCGCTACGTCCACTCGATCCTTCACGTGGCATTCCGGGACGCCATGCGCTGGAACCGGATACCGCGGAACATCGCCGATGCAGCGACACCGCCGCCGGTGCGGTCGACGAAGAGGGGCAAGAAGACGACCTGGACCGCCGAACAGCTCAGTGCGTTCCTCAAGTACGTCGCGGAGAACCGCTACCTGACGCCGTGGCTGTTCCTCGCCACGACGGGCTGCCGGCGGGGCGAGTGCCTCGGGCTCCAGTGGTCAGACCTCGACCTCGACGGCGCAACCGCAGTGATCTCACGGCAGGTGACAACGGTCGACCATGAGATCATTGTCAAGGACCTGCCGAAGACGAAGCAGGGCCACATGATCAGCCTCGACTCGAACACCGTGGCGATGCTCCGGCGGTGGCGAGCGACGCAGAACGAGGAGAAGCTTCTCGTCGGTCCCGGCTACGTCGACGCGGACTACGTGTTCTGTAAGCCGGACGGCACCGTCTACCACCCTGACCGGTTCAGCCGGGAGTTCATCCGCAAACAGGAGCGCTACAACCGGGCCGAGGTCGGCGAGCCGCTCCCCCGCCTAGCGCTTCACGGATTGAGGCACACCTGGGCAACGCTGGCGCTACACGAGGGCATCGACATCAAGATCGTGAGCGACCGCCTCAACCACTCGAGCACATTCATTACGAGGGAGATCTACACGCACGTCACGCCACCGATGCAGAGCGATGCCGCCGAGCGCGTGGCCAGGCAGATCTTCGATAGCAGGCGAGAACCGCGCAGCGACGACGGCACTACGAACGCACCAGCGGAAACGGAATTGCGTCAGTCGTCAGTGGATCGATCGTTCGCTGAGTAAACGCAGGGCCAGAGCGATCCCAACCCCAGAACTCCACGACGTTGGTATCACCTCCGTCACCACGGACGGCGAGCTTGCGTTCG
>JAPKDO010000491.1 GCA_028822535.1 Acidimicrobiales bacterium | reverse complement strand
GCGGATCTCGACGACACCGTCAGTACCAGGTGGCGGGAACCTGGACTGCTCCCGACAGTATCGCCCATCGACAGCCGCATTGCACCGTCATGAAGACTTTTGTTTCTTGTGCGGCGACGAAGGCAGATCGGCTGTGCCGAACGAGGGGCAAAACCACGCTAGGGAGCAGTCGCCGCACGCAGCGCGCCGCGCGGTGCACACTCGCCGGCCGTGGAGGATCAGTCGTAGGCCGAACACGCCCCGTTCGTCCGTCGGGACCATGGGGTTCAGCGCCATCTCGACCTTGACCGGGTCGGTCTCCTCGGTCAGGCCGAGGCGAATCGCGAGCCTTCCGACGTGGGTGTCGACCGGCAGCCCCGGCTCGTCGAGCGCGACCGATCGGATCACGTTGGCGGTCTTGCGGCCGACCCCGGGCAAGGCCACCAGGTCCTTCAGCGCATGCGGGACTTCGCCGTCGTGCTCGTCGAGGAGACGGACCGCCATGCCCTGCAGGCTCTTCGCCTTCTGACGGAAGAAACCGGTGGCGTGGATGACCTCCTCCAACTCCGTCGGGTCACTCTCCGCGAGGGCATCCGCATCGGGCCAGCGGCGGAACACCTCGGGGGTGGTCTGGTTCACCCGTTCGTCGGTGCACTGCGCCGACAGGATCGTCGCGACGAGGAGTTCGAAAGGGTTGCGATGGTCCAGTTCGCAGAGGTCGACTGCGGTCCCAGGGTGGTCCGCCGCGAGGAACTCGTGCGCGACGCGACCGCGACCGGACTCGGTGCGGGGACGGCGACGTCCGTCGGGTGGGTCGGGGTTCGGCACGCTGGTCCGGGGCACCGGGTGGAAGGTACCCGCCGTTACCCTCGTTCTCCCATGGCCGACCTCGTGATCAAGCGCCACCTCGACGACCACGACGTCGCCGAGGTCGAACACCTCATCGATCGCGTGCGCGCCGCCGACGGCCACCAACCGATCGACGAACACCGCTGGGTCGACGCAGCGCACGGCGGACGCTCCGAGTTCGCGGGACTGGTGCTCAGCGATCCGGGCCATGATCATCTACTCGCCTACGCCCAGGTCACCCGAGGGAGCCGCTCCTGGGCGATCGACCTGGTGATCGACCCGCATCACCGCTATGACGCTCTGGCGATCGCTCCCCGACTGCTCGGCGAGGCCGCAGACATCATCCGTTCCGAGGGCGGCGGTCATGTCCACTACTGGGTGTACGAGCCGACACAGGCCCACACACGAATCGCCGCCGAGGTCGGGCTCGCGCCCGGGCGAGACCTGTGGCAGATGCGGGTCGACCTGCCACTGTCCGAGACGACCGATCTCGAGACGCGCCCGTTCGTCCCGGGCCAGGACGAAGACGCGTGGCTCGAGGTCAACAACGCGGCGTTCGACTGGCACCCGGAACAGGGTGGCTGGACACGCGATGACCTCGTGCACCGTCAACTGGAGCCGTGGTTCGACCCGGCCGGGTTCCTCGTACACGAACGCAACGGGCGCATGGCCGGCTTCTGTTGGACCAAGATCCATCCCGCCGACGACCAACAACCCGAGGCGCTGGGCGAGATCTACGTGATCGCCGCCCACCCCGACTTCCATGGTTCCGGTCTCGGCCGTGCACTCACCGTCGCGGGGCTGGCACACCTCGCGACCCGAGTCTCGACCGGGATGCTCTACGTCGACGCCGACAACGAGCCCGCCGTCGGCCTCTACCGAGCGCTCGGATTCGGCGTCCACCAGACCGATCGCGCCTACGTCGGCGACCTCGGGCCGGCCTGAGCTTCGATGACCGCTGTGACCACGCGCTACGACCTCGATCGTGAAGCCTTCGCCGATTTCCTC
>JAPKDO010000141.1 GCA_028822535.1 Acidimicrobiales bacterium | reverse complement strand
GAACTCGAGCTGCGCGGACACGAAGAAGTCGATGATCGGCTGCGTGCGCGGCGACACCAACCGGCACCACCCACCATCGGCCGGTCGCGACCGCCCAGGCCGCGACCGGTAGCGACACCCAGAACGCAACATGCATGACCTGGCCGACACCCGGATACCGGAACAGGTAGTCGCCCTGGTCCCGCAGCGTGGCGCGAGCGTCCGGATTGACATCGAGGACCTGGACTACGTGCGACCACCGGTAACGCCGCTTCAGGAACTCGCCGTAGGTCATCGTCATCACCCGATGGTGCAGCTCACCCCTCTCGGCGAATGCGGTGGCCGCACCGGCATCGACCAAGCGGGCACCCAGGTCGCGGTCCTCTCCGAAGCCATAGGTCGGGAAGCGTTCGTCGAATCCGCCGATTGCCTGGAAGGCCGAGGTCCGCACGAGGAGGTTGCACGTCTGGAAGATCCCGTTCCATCCGTGGACTTCGCGCCCCCGGGTGAACCACGGCTGCGTACCCATGTCGACGCGAGGGTCGGTGATCGTCTTGCCCTGCACCACCGACGCGCCGGTCCGTTCGGCTTCGGCGACGAGACCGGCGATCCAGCCGGGTCGTGGCACGCAGTCGTCGTCGGTGAAGGCCACCCACGTCGTGTCCGCTGTCATCGCCACGGCGTTCCGAGCTGCGGAAGGACCGCGGTTGGTCGTACGACGCTGCGAGAACCGTGGGTCGGCCCCGAAGGCCGACTCGAGGACCTGTGGGGTCTCGTCGCTGCTCCCGTCGTCCACGAAGACCACGTCGAGTTGCTCGTGGGTCTGCGCCTTCAGCGCATGCACCATCTCGACCAGGAACCCGCTGCGGTTGAAGGTCGGGATCACCACCGTGACCGAATCGTCGGGCGAACCGTTCGTCATTCGTCCTCCCGTGTCAGATCACGAGTGTCCGGTACCGCGCGGAGGCCCTCGCGAAGCACGCCGTCTCGTAGGCGTATGCAGCCAGCTTGAGTCCGTGATTCCCGATCCCCCGGGGGATCGAGAACCCCGGACGCCGATGACGGAGCCCGTTCTTGATCGCCCACGCGCCCACGATCGTGGGCGACACCCACCATCGGCCGACGGCGACGCTCCCCACGGTCACGGGGACCAGGGCCCACATGGCCAGATGGCTGTACCGGAGTACATAACCGCCGATGAGCAGTTGACGCGCGTCCGGGTTGGCCCCCATCAGCTGGACGACCTCCGAATACCGGCGACGTTCGTCGAGATATTCGCGGAATGTCCCGGGCCAGACGTGGTGATTGACCACAGCACCCGCGGCGAAGCTCGTACGTGCCCCGGCCCGTACCGCCCGGAGGCCGAGATCCGTGTCCTCCCCCATCGCGATGGGGAACTGCTCGTCGAACCCATCGACGGCCTCGAGCGTCGGTCGTCGCACACCGAGGTTGCAGGTCTCGTAGCGACCCGACCACGACTCGATCTGACGAGTGCGATCGAACCATCCTGGCGCCTCACCATCGTCTGTCGGCGCAGGCATCGTCCTGCCCTGTACGACGTCGGCCGAACTCGACGCCTCGAGGAGCTGTTCCAACCATCGCGGTCGAGGCCGACAGTCGTCGTCGGTGAAGGCCACCCACGTCGCCGTCGTCGAACGCCATGCGAGGGTGCGAGCTCCGGCAGGGCCGGCGTTGTCCTCGATCCGCAGGATCGTGAACCGAGGATCGTCGCCGACACAGCGGCGCAACACATCGCTGGTGTCGTCGGTGCTGCCGTTGTCGACGATCACCGCCTCGAACCCGGCGAGCGTCTGTGCCTTCAGCGCTGCGACGAGCCCGGCGAGGAGGGACGACCGGTTGTACGCCGAGACGGCGACGGCGACCGCCGGGGCGACACTCAACGCCGATCCCCCGGCGCGTAGAGCCGCTCGAGCAACGGCACCATCCCGGTGTCCCAGTCGTACTCCTCCACGGAGGACCGGCACGCCGCTGCGGTGCCGGGGCGGCGGCTCAACTCGACAGCGCGCAACAGCGCATCGGCCAGCGACGCGTCGTCGCCCGCCACCGAGACCACTCCGGTCTCCGGGCCGATCAACTCCTGCAGCGCACCGTCGTCGGTCGTCACCACCGGCGTCCCGCACGACAACGCCTCGAGGGTCACCATGCCGAAGGACTCCTGCCGCGACGGTTGCACCGAGACCCACGCCCGGCCATAGCGCTCCGGTTGGTCCTCGGGCGCCCCCAGGGGAAGGATCTCGGTCCGCTCGCGCGCCGCCTCGGGCGCTTCGGCCAGCAGCTTCTGGCCGTCGCCCGGGCCGCTCAGCCACAACCGAAGGGCCGGCTCGGTCTCGGAGGCGATCGCCAGCGCTGCGAGCAACGATGCCGCGCCCTTCCACGGGAGGTCGAAGGCGCCCGAGAACAACAGCGTGGGCTCCGCCTCGCGCTCTGCCATCGGCCGGAACTGCGCCATCTGGACCCCGCCCGGCACTCGAACGCCGGGCCGGTCCACGTGCGCGTGGAGTGCGTCGAGCGCGTACTGGGACATACAGCCGTAGACATCGATCGCATCTGCCACGGCTTCGCGGGCGCGTCGATCGTGCAGGCGGTGCCACACCAGCCACGGGACGCCCATCTCGTGGTAGAGCGTCCGGTGCCCGCCGATGCGTCGGGTCTTGATGGCGGCCAGGGCGTCGAAGGGCATGAAGGCGTGCGTGGCGTCGAAGCGGCCGACGGCCAGATGTGGAGCCACCCGCAACCCGAACCACCGTTCGTGACGCGACGCGCTCCCGAAGCGGCGGCGGAACTTGACGGTCTCGACGCCGTCGGAGCGGGTCCGGCCAGCGTCGGATCCGCTGGTGAACACCACGACGTCGTGCCCCGCCCTGGCCAGCGCCCGAGAGATCTCGACGACGATCCGCTCTGCCCCCCGCCGGACCTCGGGCCACGCGTATGGGTGCGTGATCGCGACCTTCACCGAGCGGAACGTAGCACCGCTACCGTGCCCCGGGATGAGCCCGGGCGAATCGAAACCCACGTTCCTCGTGATCGGCGCGGGCAAGGCGGGAACAACGACGCTGCACGCGATGCTCGGCACGTTGTCGTCGGTGTTCACCTCGGTCCCGAAGGAGATCCAGTACTTCAGTCACCCCGAGAACCCTGATTTCCCGCTGGAGTGGTACTTCGATCATTTCCGGGGCGGACAGGAGTCCCGCCACCGCGGGGAGTCGTCACCGACGTACTCGATGTTCCCGACGATCCGATCGGTCCCGGACCGGATCCACGCCATGAACCCGGACGTCCGGTTGCTCTACATGGTGCGCGAACCGGTCAGCCGAATGGTGAGCGCCTACGCCCACAACCGACGGTCCGGCTACGAGACGCGTCCGATCGAGTCGGCCATCACCACGGACGTGGCGTACCAGGCCCCCAGCATGTACGCCCTCCAACTGTCGGAATACCTGCGGCGGTTCAGCATCGACCAGATCCATGTCGAGGATCTCCGGGACCTGTCGGAGAATCCCCGCGGCGTCCTGGACCGGGTGTGCGACTTCCTCGAGGTCGACCCCGACGGCCATCCGGTCGACGCGCAGAACCCGACGCCGAGACTCGCCGTCCGCCCGTCCTATCGCCCCCTGCTCCGCGGGTTCCGGGCGCGCGGCCTCGCCAATCGCCGGTGGCAGCGAGCGCTCCAGCGGAGTCCGATCGGCAGTCGGCCACTGTCTCGGGCCGAGACCTCGATCGACGACGACCTCCGGGAGGACCTCCGTCGCGTGTTCGCCCACGACATCGCCGCACTCGAAGAGCTGTTGGGCCGATCGTTCGCCCACTGGCGTGCCGATTGACCGGCCGACCACGTCACCGACGCGAGCACGCGGACCATCTACCGTGTCCCCGACGCGTGACGCAGTGACCCGCAGCCGAGAGACGAGACGAACATGACGACATGGACCCCTGACCCTGACTTCTGGCGTGACCGTCCCGTCACCGTGACCGGTGCCACGGGATTCCTCGGATCCCACCTGACAGCCGAACTCGTCGCGTTGGGCGCGATGGTGACCGTCCTGGTGCGTGACGACGTGCCGCCAACGTCGATCTCCGCGGCGTGGCTCCCCCATGTCCGCAAGGTCCGCGGGGCGGTGGAGGACCAGGCGATCCTCGAGCGCCTCTTCGGCGAATACGAGAGCAAGACCGTCTTCCACCTCGCCGCCCAGAGCCAGGTCGGGGCGGCCAACCGCAACCCGGTGGCGACCTACGAAGCCAACATCGCCGGCACCTGGGCCGTGATGGAGGCCGCCCGTCGCTCGCCGCGCATCGAACAGCTCGTGACGGCCAGCAGCGACAAGGCCTACGGGGCGCAGCCGGTCCTCCCCTACGACGAAGACATGCCGCTCGCGGCCGTCAATCCCTACGACGTGTCGAAGGCGTGCTCCGATCTGCTGTCGCAGAGCTACCACCAGACCTACGACGTCCCGGTGTCCATCACCCGCTGCGGCAACTTCTTCGGCCCCGGCGACCTGAACTGGGAACGGATCGTCCCCGGCACCTGCCGTTCGCTCATCCGTGGCGAGGCCCCCGTGATCCGTTCGGACGGCACCATGGTGCGCGATTACCTCCACGTCGTCGACGGCGCCAACGCCTACCTCCGGCTCGTCGAGTCCATGCACGACGATCCGGGGCTCGCGGGCGAGGCCTTCAACTTCTCGACCGAGACGCCGCTGACGGTGCTCGAGCTCGTCGACCGACTCCAAGCGGCGGCGGGCACCGACCTGGAAGCAGAAGTCCTCGGGACGGCGTCGCACGAGATCGACAGCCAGTACCTGTCCGCCGAGAAGGCCCGGAAGGTGCTCGGCTGGGAGCCCACCATCTCGATGGACGACGCGCTCGCCAACACGATCGAGTGGTATCGCACCCACCTCGCCGATGACGACCGCTGACCAGCGGATCATCGTCACCGGCGCGGGCGGTTACCTCGGCGGTCGCGTCTCCGCCGAGCTCGACGGCAGGGTCGCCGCGATCGTCCGGCGCTCGGTTCCGTGGCTCCCGTCCGACGCGCAGACGGTCGGGGACCTGTTGGAACCCGACGACGATCTGCTCGACGCCTTCGCCGACGCCTCGGCCGTGATCCACCTGGCAGGCCACAACGAGGTGCTGGCTCGCACCGAACCGGATCGTGCGAGAGACGAGACCGTCGCCGCCACGCAGACCGTGATCGACGCCGCGCAGGCCAATGGCATCCGCCGAGTTGTCTACGTCTCCACGATCCACGTGTACGGCGAGCATCTCGTGCCCGGCGCGACCATCGACGAACGCACCGAGGCAGCTCCCGTGTCCGCCTACGCCGAAGCGCGCGCTGCATGCGAATCGTTGCTCCTCGACGCCTCCGCCCTCGACCCGGTCGTGTTACGACTGAGCAACGCCGTGGGTGCGCCGGCGGACCCGAGCGTCGACCGATGGACCCTCGTCGCCAGCGAGTTGAGCCGTGACGCCGTGCTCGACCAGACGATGGTGCTCCGGTCCCCGGGCCTGCAGACGCGCGACTTCATCACGGTGAGCGATGCCAGCCGGATCGCGGTCGAGTCATGCGCCGGCACCGTCCCCGGCGGGGTGTACAACCTCGCGTCCGGTCACTCGATCTCCATACGCGATCTCGCCCACGTGATCGGCGACCGGGTCGAAGAACGGTACGGGCACCGACCGACGCTCGAGGCACCGCCGGCCGACGACGAGCCCGAGGAGCCATACACGTTCGACGTGTCGGCGCTCGCCGCGCACGGCATCCGAGCCGAACAGCCGATCCGGGTCGGGATCGACGAACTCATCGACCACTGCCGGAAGCACCGGACCCAGTTGCACGCGACGAGAGGAACGACATGAGCGAGATCGACGGCGTCGAGATCACGCCGCTGCGGCGGATCGCCGACGAACGCGGTGCCGTGTTCCACATGCTCCGCAACGACAGCCCTGCCTTCGAGACCTTCGGGGAGATCTACTTCTCGACGATCTACCCGGGCGTCGTGAAGGGCTGGCACCTGCACCACGAGATGACGCTGAACTACGCCGTTCCGGCCGGCATGATCAAGCTCGTCTGCTACGACGACCGACCCGAGTCGCCGACCAAGGGCAACGTGGTCGAGATCCATCTGGGTGACCTGAACTACTCGCTGGTCACGATTCCGCCGCTGGTGTGGAACGGCTTCAAGGCGGAGGGGCCCGAGACCGCGATCGTGGCGAACTGTTCGACGATCCCCCACCGTCCCGGCGAGATCGACCGACTCGATCCGTTCGACAACGACATCCCCTACGACTGGGCGCTGAAGCACGGCTGAACACGGGCCCCGACCACCGGGGTCCGCCCTCAGACGTCAGCGGGGCGGGCGATGGCCCAGGCGGTCGACCCGCCGACCTGGCGCGTCCACACCCAGTACAGGAGGTCGCGCCCGTTGGTCGGCACCTTGCGGGGGACGCGGCGCTTGTGCGTGCCGAAGGGCTGGAACAACGGTCCGCCGTGGTCCAGGACGTCCCATCCACCCGCATGCAGGATCCGCCGGTGCCCCACCATGTTCGGCGTCCACCACTGACCGCTGTCTTCGTGCCAGAACTGGCCGGCCGGCGTCTTGGGACGCAGCACGCTGAGCGTCAGGTTGACGGCCTCGAACGACAGCAGCCTGCCATCGGGCTTCGTCACCGTCGCCAGCGCGCGCAGCGCTCGCGAGGGATCCGAGAGGTGCAACAAGATGTTGCCCATGAAGACGAAGTCGAACTGACCGAGCGTCGCCGGGTCGAGGTCGTAGAGCGACAGGTCGACGCGCTGCACGTCGAGACCGAGACATTCGCCGACGATCTCGAAGGCCTCCGTCGCCCGGCCGGTGCCGAGCGTGAGCTTCGCGTGGTCCTTCGGCGGGCGTTGGTAGTCCTGCCGTGACGCATCGGCCAGGTCGACGCTGACGACCTCGGCCGCACCCCGCCTCGCCATCTCGTACGCGAAGAAACCGTCGGACGACGCGGCGTCGAGGCAACGCTTGCCCTCGAGCGATGCCGGGATCGGGAGCTTGTGCACCACCTTGCGGTGATCGAACAGGCCCGGCGTCACGATGCCTCCGGGCAGGTCGAACGTGTGATACCACGTGATCGCTTCGACTCGGCGAGCCAAGTCGTCATTGGCCTCGCGGGACCGTTTCATGGTGTTCCTTCCGATTCGGGCCGGCCCTGGCAGCGCCGCAGCGCTGCAACGGTAGACGGTCATCCGGTGCTCCCCGTGACTCTGTGCGTGGAGACATGGCATGACACCGATCGCCACGCCCGAACGCCCCGGCCGCTCGGGCGTCGAAGTAGGATTCCTCCCGGTGGGGAGACTGCACAATCTCGACATGTTGAGCGGCCTCGCAGCTGTCGCCGTGCTCTGCGCGCACGCCGCGATCCTCGGGTCCAGCCAGATCGCCCCGGTGGTGAGCGACGTGCCATCGCTCCTCTCCCATCTCGGGTCGACGTCGGTGTGGCTGTTCTTCGTCATCTCCGGGTTCGTGATCAGCCGGCCCTTCATCGGATCACTGCTCGAGGGCGGGAACCTCCCGGGGATGCGGAGCTATGCACGCAAGCGGGCGAGCCGCATCTACCCCTTGTACTGGTTGTCCGCCTCCGCTGCGCTCGCGTTTGTCGGGTGGCGAGGCGCCGGGACGTTGGCCAAGCCGGCACATCTCCTGCTGCTGCACAATCTCGTCCCGGGTCGATCCCACAAGTTCATCGCAGTCAGCTGGACGCTGACGATCGAGATGGTCTTCTACATCGCGGTCCCGATCGGAGCGTGGCTGGTCCATCGCGCCGCCCGCCGGCGACCCGTGTCCGCCGACTCGCTCGCCGGCATCGTCCTCGTCGGATGGGCGACGGTGATCGTGTACCTCGCGGCGGTGCCGTTCGCCATCGAGACACAGTCCACCCGCCTGTGGCTACGGGAGGTGTTCCCCGCCGTCGCCGGGATGTTCGCTCCGGGGATCCTTCTCGCCATCGCATTCTCGGCGCCACCGACCTCGCGCATCGTGCGGGTGTTCCGTCGGCTCCGGGACCGCCCGACTGCGGTGCTCGTCGCGGCGATCGCGTTCTGTGCCCTGGGAGCATCACTGGCGTCGATCGACCTCGGCCCACCCACGATGGCCACGAACCTGGCGGCATGGGACCTCAGTCGACACGCGTATGCGGTGGGCTACGGATTGCTGGTGACGTGGGCTGCCGTCATCCCGAGATGGTCGTTCCGCGGCGTCGGCGTGCTCGAGTACTTGGGCGACGTGTCCTATGGCGTCTATCTGATCCACGGAACGCTGCTGATGATCTACCTCGGCAACCCCGGCGTCGTCCCGATGTTCGGGGAAGGCGGGCTCGTGGTCTACGCGGTGCACCTCGCGTTCCTGGCAGGAACGACGCTCCCGCTCGCGGCGATCTCCTGGCGATGGCTCGAGGAACCGCTGGTCCGATGGGCCCGCCGTCCATCCACCGACCGGACCGTCGCCGTCCGGGTCTGACGATCGGCCCGGGTCGAGGCGGACCGCGACGCGCTCAACCGGTCCGGCCGAGCATACGCTTGAGCATGTTCTTCGCCGTCCGACCCTCGATCGGCGGGGTCTTCCACGGCGTCGACGCGAGGTGATCGAGATACAGGTGCCGGAGCGGATGGTCGCAGAGGTAGTGCCAGGGCTTGCATGACCCGGGCCCCTCGAAGTGGATCACGGCCGGGTTCTGGACGGCTTCTTCGACCACGGACCGACCGAAGACCTCCTCGGCCCCCTCCCGGAACAGGAACAATGCGTTCTGACAGTTCCAGCGGGGATGGACACGCAGGATCTGATCCCCGAACTCCATGTTGATGACGTCCTGTTCGGCCATCTCGATCAGCGCCTTGTCACGATGCCCTCGGTCGAACATCGCCTCGGCGGCGCCATTGCGGAGCCGCTCGAGGTTGAGCAGGAGCACCCCGGTGTTGATGTAGCCGTCGGCAGGATCCAGGCCCAGGCGCGCGAAGTCGGCGCGTCGTTGGGGCAGGTAGGCGTTCTCGATCGCGACGGCGACCCGGTCGCCCAGGTCGACCTCGAACAACGGCGACAACGAGTCGGTGACGACGGCGTCGACGTCGAGGTACAGGATCCGGTCGAGCTCTGGGAGCAACGCACCCAGCAGCATGCGATACCACCCGATCTCACCGATCCGCCCCAGCACCGGGAGACCGGCGGTGAGCTCCGGAGGGATGTGGTGGACGTGCAACTGCTGACCCGCCCGGTCGGCGATCGATCCGAGCCGTTCCAGATTCTGCGCGGACATCCCTGGACCGGGAACGAAGTGGAGCGTGAGGGATCCGTCGGGATGCTGTCCGACCAACGAGGCGAGCATCGCCCCGGCGTGTGGCGCGTACTCCTCGCTGCAGATCAGGGCGACGTGGCGACCGTCCCGGCTCACGCCGTGGCCTCACGGAACGCGCGCGTCAACGGCGTCGACGAGTCCTGTAGGAGACGGTCGTGCACGGCCAGCGTGTCCATCCCCTCGACGAACAACGAGTAGCCGCTCGACCGCAGCCGCTCGGCCGTCGACTCCGTCTCGTCCGCCAGGTGCGCGTGCTCGTAGAACAGGAGTCCGGGACGCAACCCCAGCTCGTGGATCTGTCCGAGGATCTGGCCGTCGAACCCTTCGGCATCGATGTGCACCAGGTCAGGGTCGCCGATCGGGTACCGGTCGAGCAGCGTCGCGACGGTGACGCACTCCACCTCCGTCGCCTCGATGCGGTCGGCGATTGGGGCCCACAGTCGCGCGAGGTCGACGATGAGATCGCGATCGAACGACCCGACCTTGTCGTACCAGGCCGGGACGTCCTCGCCGGGAGCCGCTGGCGTCACGCGGTAGAACGGGAGCCAACCGTCCTCGGGGCCGATGGCGAGATTGAGCGCCG
>JAPKDO010000140.1 GCA_028822535.1 Acidimicrobiales bacterium | reverse complement strand
TGCGACGGGTCGATCGTGTAGCCAGAGTCGCGCAGCGTCTTCGCGGCGATCGCCTTCTTGAGCTCGGGGAGGCCTCCGGCCGGCGTGTACTTGTGGTTCTTGGGGTCGCGGCAGGCGGCGACGGCGGCTTCGACGATGTGGTCGGGCGTCGGGAAGTCGGGCTCGCCGGCGCCGAAGCCGATGACCGATTCGCCCGCGGCCTTGAGTTCCTTCGCCTTGGCGGTGACAGCGAGGGTCGCGGAGGGTGCGATGGCGCCGATGCGGGTCGAGATGGGGGATGCAGAACTGCTGGCGGGTGGCAAGGGGTTTCGCTCCTGATGGGGTACTCCGCGATAGTTGCACGTCGATGGCCACGAACACGCCCGACATCCGTATCCCCGACGACCTGAAGCCCGCCGACGGCCGGTTCGGGTCCGGTCCCTCCAAGGTCCGACCCGAACAACTCGAGGCCGTGATGGAGGCGTCGCCAGAGGTGATGGGCACCTCGCACCGGCAGGGGCCGGTCAAGTTCGTCGTCGCCTCGCTCCGCAACGGCCTCGCCGAACTGCTGCAACTTCCCGACGGCTACGAGGTCATCCTCGGCAACGGCGGCACCCACGCATGCTGGGACGGGCTGGTCGCAGGGTTCATCGAGCAGCGCTCGCTCCACGCCAGCTTCGGCGAGTTCTCCTCCAAGTTCGCCAAGGGAGTGGCCGCAGCGCCGTTCCTCGACGATCCGGTCCTCGTCGAAGCCGAGGTCGGCACCCACCCGACCGTTTCCCATGTCGACGGCATCGACACCTACGCCCTCACCCACAACGAGACGTCGACGGGTGTGATGGCGCCGGTCACGCGTCCGTCGCAAGACGGCCTGGTGGTGGTGGACGCGACCTCCGCGGCGGGTGGACTGCGCGTCGACATCGCCGAATGCGACGTCTACTACTTCTCGCCCCAGAAGTCGCTGGCCTCCGACGGCGGGCTCTGGCTCGCGGCCGTCTCCCCCGCCGCGATCGAGCGGATCGAAGCACGAGCTGCAGCCGGCGACCGGTGGATCCCACCGTTCGTCGACCTGAAGGCAGCGCTCGACAACGCCCGCAAGGACCAGACGCTCAACACCCCGGCGCTCGCCACGCTGATCATGGCCGACGCCCAGGTCCAGTGGTTCTGTCACAACGGCGGGCTCGCCTTCTCGGCCGGTCGCTCCGACGCCAGCGCGGCGCACCTCTACGGCTGGGCCGATGCCCACGCCCTGGCCACCCCGTTCGTGACCGACCCGGCCATGCGTTCGTCCGTCGTCGGCACGATCGACTTCGACGATTCCGTCGACGCCGCCGCCGTCGCTGCCGTGCTGCGCGCCAACGGCATCGTCGACACCGAGCCGTACCGCAAACTCGGCCGCAACCAGCTCCGGATCGCCATGTTCCCGGCGATCGATCCCGACGATGTCCTGGCCCTCACCGGCTGCATCGACCACGTCCTCGCCGAACTCACCTGACCCACGAGACGTCCGTCGATCGAGACGGACAGGGACGCATATCAACTGAATTCCCGGGTCGTAGGCTCGACCCGTGACGCTTCCCGATCATCTCGTGCTCTACGACGGCGTGTGCGGTCTGTGCGGATGGGCGGTCCGGTGGCTGCTCGCCCACGACCCGCACGATCGACTGATGTTCGCCCCGATCCAGGGCGAGACCGCGGCGGCCTTGGGCATCGACTGGGACGAGGACGCACCGCCCAGCGAGGCGAGCGTGATCTTCGTCGACTCCTCCCGCCCGGAGCGACGCGTCGAACACCGTTCACGCGCCGTGGGCGCTGCGCTCGAGGTGACGGGAGCGTGGCCCGTCGCCCGCGGCCTGATCCGACTCACACCACGCCCCCTGGCCGACCTCGTCTACCGCTTCGTCGCTCGCATTCGGTACCGGGTGTGGGGCAAACACGACGAATGCCGCATCCCCAGTCCCGACGAACGCGCCCGCTTCCTCCCGTGAGGGATCGCGGGCCGATCTACGGCCGGTAACGTCCGCCTCCATGGCGACCGTCGAAGAAGTCCGCTCCCAGCTCACCGCCCCCGGCGGCATGTTCGAGATCGTCACCGAGACGGTCGACGGGATCGACCTGCAGGTCTACAAGGAGCGCTTGGCGAGCCTCCGGGCGATCCCGGAGCTGTCGCTGCTGCGAGGCGACCAGACGTTCCTGCAGCACGGCGACGAGCGGTGGTCGTTCACCCGCTTCATCGAGACCGCCAACGGCGTCGGCCATGCGCTCCGCGCGCCTGTCACCGAGGGTGGCGCCGGCGTCGGGCACGGGGACCGTGTCGCCGTGCTGAGCCAGAACAACCCCGAGTGGTGCCTCACCTTCTGGGGCACCGTCACCGGCGGTGCGATCCTCGTCGGACTCAACGGTTGGTGGAAGGCCGACGAGGTCGTCTACGGCCTGCAGGACTCGGGCGCCAAGGTGCTGGTCGCCGACCGGAAGCGCTTCGAGCGCATCGCCGACCAACTGGGCGAATGCCCGGAGATCGAGCGGGTGTACCTCGTCGGTTGCGCGCCATCCGATTTCGCTGACGCGGTCGGTGCCGACAACGTCGACAAGCTGCGTCGCTACGACGAGTTGACCGGCTCCCCGACCGCCGAGTTCCTCGACACGCCGATCGACGAGGACGACACGGCGGTGATCTTCTACTCGTCGGGGACGACGGGCAAGCCCAAGGGGATCATGTCGACCCATCGGAACATGATCGCCAACCTCCAGAACACCATCTTCAACAGCGTCGCCGGCTCGATGACCGGCGGCGGTGCCATCCCCGACGGCGGCGACGCACAGACGGTCTCGCTGTTCACCTCTCCCCTGTTCCACGTGTCGGGCTGTCATTCGACCCTGGTGGTCGGGATGCTCGCGGGCCTCAAGCTCGTGATGCCGGTCGGCAAGTTCGAGCCGCAGGACGCGCTCCGCATCATCGAGGACGAGCAGGTGAACGTCTGGGCCACCGTCCCGACAATGATCTGGCGTGTCTGTGAACACCCGGACCGGCACGACTTCGACACGTCGTCGGTCACCTCCGTCGCGTTCGGCGGGTCGCCGTCGGCCGACGAACTCCAGCGCAAGGTCCACGACACCTTCCCCAATGTCAAGACGACCTCCAACGCCTACGGGTTGACCGAATCGTCCTCGGTGGCCACCGTCAACACCGGGCAGGGCGCCATCGACAAGCCGACGTCGGTCGGGCCCCCGGTACCCACCGTCGAGGTCCAGGTGATCGACGCAGCGGGCGACCCGGTCCCGACCGGCGAAGTCGGCGAGATCTGCCTCAAGGGTCCGATCATCATGAAGGGCTACTGGGACAAGCCCGAGGCGACCGCAGAGACACTGGTCGACGGTTGGCTGCGCACCGGCGACATCGGCTACGTCGACGACGAGGGGTTCGTCTTCATCACCGACCGCAAGAAGGACATGATCATCCGCGGCGGCGAGAACATCTACTGCGTGGAGATCGAGGAACGCCTCGTCAGCCACCCCGAGGTCGCCGACGCCGCCGTCTACGGCGTACCGCACCCCGAGCTCGGCGAAGAGGTGAAGGCGACCGTGCAGCTCGAGTCCGGGTCGGCTCTCTCGGAGGCCGACGTCCGCCAATGGGTCGCCGAGGGGTTGGCCAACTTCAAGGTGCCTGCCCACCTCGACCTCACGACCGACAAGCTGCCCAGGAACGCGTCGGGCAAACTCCTCAAGAACGCGTTGCGCGGCGAGGGCGTCGTGAGCTTCGAGGAGACCATGTGAGTCGGCGCGGCCGGCTCGCAGTGACGACGGTCCTCGTCCTCGCGCTCGCGTCCTGCGGCGGCGAGTCGGAAGACACCTCCGTGGCCCGCGCCCTGGCGACGGACCTCCGATCAGACGATGCCTTCGCCGACGACATCACCGCCGATGAGGCACGCTGCGTCGGCGACGACCTCGTCGCCACGTTGGGCGTCGACGACGCTCGTTCGGTCGGCCGCACCGAGGCAGCGGACGGCAGCGACGCAGACGCCGAGGAGCCGTTCGAGCTCAACACGTTGGACGACGACGAGGTCGACGCCATCGGCGCTGCGATGGAACAGTGCGTCGACGGACTTGAGACGATCGTCGCCGACCTCGTCGCCGACGGCATCCTCGACTCGCCGGACGACGACTTCCCGGTCGACGACGACGAGGCCCAGTGCGTGGGCGTGGCCGTCGCCGACGACATCGGGTTCTCGAGACTCCTGACCCTCGGCCTCGCCGGCGGAGACCTCGACGGACTCACCGAGGACGAAGCCGAGACGTTCGGCGCGTCGTTCTCCGACTGCGTCGACGTGCGGTCGATCCTGCTCGACCAGGTGGCGGACAGCGGAGCGGAACCCGACGTCGTGGCCTGCCTCGACGACCAGATCTCCGACGACGCCATCGAGATGCTCTTCGTCGACACCTTCGCCGGCGACACCGCGTCCGCCGAGGGTGCGTTCGCCGAGGCGATCGACGCCTGCGCCTGACCGGGCCGATCGGAACAACGGCACGGCGCTGCGAGTTGGCTCCGGCATGGGATACCAACCGATGACCGACGAAGACATCGAGGCGTTCATCCGGGCGACGCCCGCGCGGACCGTGGCGGCGAGCACCACGCGGAAGGACGGTCGACCACACGTGGTCCCCGTGTGGGTCGAGTTCGACGGCGACCGGATCGTGTTCAACACCAGTGCCGAGAGCGTGAAGGGCCGGTCGCTGCGACGCGACCCGCGCATCGCCCTCGCGTTCCACGACGACGTGCCTCCGTTCAACTTCGTGCTCGTCGAAGGGACCACAGAGCTGATCGACGACCGGGACATCGTTGCGACCTGGGCCGGTCGTATCGGGGGCCGCTACATGGGTCCGGAGCGGGCCGAGGAGTATGCCGAGCGCAATGGGTCAGCGGGACAGCTGCTCGTGTCGGTGACGCGGTCGAAGGTGATCGCAGCCAAGGACGTCGCCGATTGATCAGCCGGCGGCCGAGCGCCTTCCGGCCTACCGTCGTCACATGCCCGACGACTTCGAACGTCTCGACGCCACCGCCCAGTCCGCGCTCGTACGGTCCGGCGAGGTCGCCGCTCGTGAGCTGGTGGAGGCTGCGATCGAGCGACTCGACGCCCGGAACCCGGCATTGAACGCCGTGATCCATCCGACGTTGGAGCGAGCGCTCGACGCTGCCGATGGAGACGCCGGAACCGGGCCGTTCGCGGGAGTGCCCTTCCTGAGCAAGGACCTGGTCTGTCACGAGGCGGGCCTCCCCTTCCACGAGGGGAACGCGCACCTCAAGGAGATCGGCTGGACCGCCACGGTCGACCAGGAGCTGGCCATCCGGTTCCGAGGTGCCGGACTGATCTCGCTCGGACGCACGAACGTCCCCGAGTTCGGTATGCGTCCCGTATGCGAACCGACGGCCTACGGGCCGACCAACAACCCCTGGAACGTCGCCCACAATCCCGGCGGTTCCAGCGGGGGCTCGGCCGCAGCGGTCGCTGCGGGCATCGTGCCCGTCGCCCACGCCAACGACGTCGGCGGGTCGATCCGCGCGCCGGCGTCGCACTGTGGGCTCGTCGGGCTGAAGCCGAGCCGCGGTCGCTCGTGCATGGCACCCGACTTCTTCGACGCGATGGGCGGTCTCGCCGAGGAGCTCGTCGTGAGCCGCTCGGTGCGCGACACCGCTGCAGTGCTCGACGCCGTCGGCTCCCGGCCGGCGGTCGGTGACTGGCACCCGACCTGGGCGGCGAGCGAGTCGTACGCGGTCGAAGCGACGATGCCTCCGCCGCAGCTGCGGATCGGCTTCGTCACGTCGACGGAGGGCGCGCCGGTGGACGATCCGGTCCAGGCCGCGGTCCGAGCCACCGCCAACACGCTGACCCGCCTCGGGCACCAGGTCTCCGAAACGCACCCGGACGCGCTCGACGAGGACATCGGCGCCTTCGCCATGCCGCACTACGCATCCGGAACCGCCTGGGTGATCGACCACCATTGGCCACGGGTGATCGGCCACGAACTACCCGAGGACCAGATCGAGCCCATCAACCTCATCCTGCGCGAGATCGGCCGTTCGGTGTCCGGGCCCGCCTTGCTCGATGCGAGAGAACGAGCGCAGTCCTGGACCCGGCGTCTGCTGGGATGGTGGGCCGATCACGACGTCCTCGTCTGCCCGGTCGTGCCGACGCCGCCACCTCGGACCGGAGACGACCACGACGACGCTCACCTCATCTCGTGGTGCGCTCCCTTCAACGTGTCGGGCCAGCCGGCGATGGCCATACCGGCGTCGATGCACGCAGGGCTCCCGATCGGCGTCCAGTTGGTCGCCGCCCACGGGCGTGAGGACACACTGATCCGTCTGGCCGCGCAACTCGAGTCAGAGACCGGCTGGCTGGAACGGCACGCACCGGTCCGGGACGTCGTCGACTGAACGGCGGAGCCGAGGGGAATAGCTCGTTGATGGGCATCGTTCCGTCGCTCCGACCCGACCATCTCGCACGTCACGGCGACGTCCTGCGGCTGCTGATCCGTCATGCCCGATCGGACCTGATCGACCAGGCCGGCCTCGAGTCGGAGCTGCAAGGGCTCGACGAGATGAGCGACGGCACCCCCGACGAGGTCGCGGCGGCAGAGGAGTTCGCCGGCGACCTCGAAGGGATGGGCCCCACCTTCGTGAAGCTCGGCCAGATGCTGTCGACGCGCGCCGATCTGCTCCCGGCGACCTATCTGCAGGCGCTCGAGCGACTGCAGGACGAGGTCGAACCGATCAGTCTCGACGAGGTCCGCGCCGTCATCGAGCAGGAACTCGGCGCCCCGACTGCCGACGTCTTCGCCCGCTTCGACCCTCAGCCCGTCGCCGCGGCATCCATCTCCCAAGTCCATCGGGCAGCGCTCGCCGATGGCCGTGAAGTCGTGGTCAAGGTGCAGCGACCGGGTATCGCCGAGACGGTACGGCGGGACCTCGACGTGCTCGCCGACCTCGCGACCATCGCCGACGCAACGACGGAGATGGGCCGGCGTTTCGCCTTCGTCGACTTCCTCGACACCTTCCGCACCAGCTTCGTCGCGGAGCTCGACTTCCGAACCGAGGCGGACAACCTCCTGACGTTCGCGGAGTTGCTGGAAGACCGGGAACATGTCTCGGTCCCCGCGCCGGTCGACCGGCTCGTGACACGACGGGTGCTGACGATGGACTTCGTCGACGGCCGCAGCGTGCGCGAGCTCTCCGACATCGGTCGTCAGGACGTCGACGGCGCCACGCTCGCCGACGAACTCGTCCGCACCTACATCGACCAGATCCTGGTGCACGGGATCGTCCACGCCGACCCGCACCCCGGGAACCTGTTCCTCGTCGGGAACGACCAGCTGGTCTTGATCGACCTCGGGATGGTCGCCCGGCTGGGACACGGGGTGCGCGACCACCTGCTGGACCTGACCCTGGCCATCGCGGAGGAGCGCGCCGACGACGCAGCCCGGGTGCTCGAACGGGCCGGTACACCGCTTGCCGACTACGACCGCGCGAATCTCGAAGTGCATCTGGCCGAACTACTCGGCCGACATGCCGGTGCCTCGATGTCGAGACTCGACACCGGGTCCGTGTTGCTCCAGCTCTCTCGTGCGTGTGCCGCCGCCGACCTGCGACCGCCGGCCGAACTGGCGATGGTCGGCAAGGCGCTCCTCCACCTCGACGAGGTGACGCGGTGCCTCAACCCCGACTTCGTCCCGAACGACACCGTCGTCGACCACACCGGCGCACTCCTGCGCCATCAGGTCGAGGCGGGAGCAAGCCGGGTTCGAGCCGCCCGCGCCGCCCTCGACACGGCTCGACTCGTCGAGAACCTCCCCCGCCGGGCGGATCGCATCCTCGCCGACCTCGCCGACGGGAACCTGCGGGTCCGTGTCGACGCCATCGACCAGGACGACCTGATGCGGAGTCTCGAGAAGATCGCGACCCGGGTCACTGCCGGCATCGTCCTCGCCGCGATGCTCGTCGGCGCAGCGCTCGCGATGCGCGTCGACAGCGACGTGCGGCTGCTCGGAGCACCCGCCGTCGCCGTCGTGTTCTTCGTACTCGCGTCGTTGGGAGGGCTCACCCTCCTCGGACACGTGCTGATCACCGACCGCCGCGACCGCATGCGGCGGCGACGGTCGAGATGATCAGTCCTGCGACCCGCCGGCGGTCTCGGTGACCGACTGCTTGCCGGCCGAGATGAACGGCATCATGGCGCGCAGTTCCTTGCCGACCGACTCGATCGGGTGCTCTTCGCCGGCCTTGCGGAGCCGGTCGTAGTTGGCACGGTCGCCATTGGCCTCGTCGACCCACTCCTGGGCGAAGCGACCGTCCTGGATCTCGTCGAGCACCTTGCGCATCTCGGCCTTGACGTCGGCGGTGATGATGCGGGGGCCACGGGTCAGGTCGCCGTACTCGGCCGTGTCGGAGATCGAGTAGCGCATCCCGGCGATGCCCTCTTCGTACATGAGGTCGACGATCAGCTTGAGCTCGTGCAGGCACTCGAAGTACGCCGACTCCGGCTGGTAGCCGGCCTCGGTGAGGGTCTCGAACCCCGCTCGGACCAGCTCGGTCAGACCGCCACAGAGCACGACCTGCTCGCCGAAGAGATCGGTCTCGGTCTCCTCGGTGAAGGTGGTCTCGAGGATGCCGGCGCGGCCGCCGCCGATGGCGTCGGCGTAGCTGAGCGCGAGGTCCTTGGCCTTGCCGGACGCGTCCTGGTCGACGGCGATGAGGCACGGCACGCCGCCACCCTCGGTGTAGGTCCGGCGCACGAGGTGGCCGGGGCCCTTCGGGGCGATCATGATCACGTCGACGCCCTCGGGCGCCTTGATCAGGTCGTAGCGGACGTTGAAGCCGTGGGTGAAGCACAGGGCGTCGCCCGACGACAGGTTCGGGGCGATCTCGGCGTCGTAGATCTCCTTCTGCTTCGTGTCCGGCAGCGTCATCACGATGAGATCGGCTTCGGCGCAGGCGTCGGCGACGGACATGACCTTCAGGCCGGCCGCTTCCGCCTTCCCCTTCGACGACGAGCCTTCGCGGATGCCGACACGCACGTCGACGCCCGACTCCGCGAGGTTCTGCGCGTGGGCGTGGCCCTGCGAGCCGTAGCCGAGCACGGCCACCTTGCGGCCCCGGATCATGGCCTGGTCGGCGTCGTCTTCGTAGTACACGGTTGCGGGCATGACGGAGGTTCCTTCGTTCGAGCGGATATCTCGTGGATTCGCGCCCTACCTGGGGCGCCGATCCACGAAATTTTCGGTTGGGAGTTTGTCAGGAGGCGGGTCGCGGGACCGATTTGAGGCGGGGCGGGGTGCGTTCGAGCTTGGGGAGTGCGACACGGCCGGTGCGCTGGAGTTCGACGATGCCGTAGGGGCGGAGGAGTTCCTCGACGTCGTCGAGCTTGTCGGGGTGGCCGTGGACGGCCATCGACAGCTCGTCGAACCCCACGTCGATCACCTGACCGTCGAACACGTCGACGAGCTCGATCACCTGACCGCGGACCGACGGGTCGGCCTTGACGGTGGCGATCATGAGCTCGCGCTCGACCGAGTCGGCCGGGTCGAGCTCGGAGATCTTGACCACGTTGACCAGCTTGAACAGCTGCTTGGTGATCTGTTCCAGCGGGGTCGACTCGACGTCGACGACGATCGTGATGCGACTGAACCGCTCGTCGTCGTCGGTGGGGGCGACGGCGAGCGAGTAGATGTTGAACCCGCGCCGGGCGAAGAGGCCGGCGACCCGGGTGAGCACACCAGCCTTGTTCTCGACGAGGACGACGAGGGTGTGGTGACGGATCGGCTGCGGCGCGGCCATCAGTTCGCCCCTGTCTCGGATGCTTGCGTGGGATGGACCATGACGGTCGAGTTCGACTGTCCGGAGGCGACCATCGGGAAGACCTTCTCGGCGGCGTCCGTGCGGAAGTCGATCACCACGGGTCGATCGTTGATCTCGTTCGCCTTCTGGATCGTCGGCAGGACC
>JAPKDO010000490.1 GCA_028822535.1 Acidimicrobiales bacterium | reverse complement strand
GATCGTCTGATAGCCGGCGTACCCGAACAGCGTGCTCAGGAACGCACGGACACTGTCGTCATCGTCGACCACGAGGATCGACCCCGGCGTACCATGATGAGCGTCCAGGGTGGACGCGTTCCCTCCTCGCAGGAGCGTGTCGTGATCCATCATGAGGGCACGTCCGTCGGATCGATGTCGGAGAACTCCGACGCCCGGCCCTTCCCGGCACGCTTGGCTCGGTATGCCGCCTTGTCTGCTCGACCGAGGAGTCGCTCGGTCGTGTCGTCGGGCCGAGCGACAGCGATGCCGATGCTCGCCCCGACCTCGATGGTGGGCATGGCTGCGTCTCCGCAAGTGATCGGACTCTGGACCGCTGACTGGATGCGTTCGACCAGGAGCGGGATCTCGGCCGCCGAACGCAGCCGACGAGCGACCACGACGAACTCGTCGCCGCCGTACCGAGCGACCATCAGGTCGTCGCGACAGGCGTTGCGGAGCCGGCGGGACACTTCCTGGAGGACTTCGTCGCCGACCTGGTGCCCGAAGCGGTCGTTGACCGGCTTGAAGTCGTCGAGGTCGATGAACAGGACCACCGGCACGTCGCCCGCCCGACGTTCTCCATGGAGCTTCTGGAGGCTTCGACCCAGTTGGTGCTCGAGGTAGCGACGGTTCGGCAGCGCAGTGAGGTGATCGTGCGTGGCCCAGTAGGTGAGGCTCGCCTCGTCGCCGCCATCGAGCTCGGAGATCGAGCGGCGGCCCGTGATGTCCTCCACGTGCGTGACGAGATTCTGGATCGACCCGTCCGGCCCCCGCACGGGAGCGACGGTGAGACTCACCCACACGTCGTGGCCCGACGCGTGGATGTACCGCTTCTCCATCTGGTAGCTGGGGCGGGTTCCGGCCAGCACCTCACCGAGCAGTCCTTCGTCGATCGCGAGGTCGTCGGGATGCGTGATGTCCTGGAAGCGGGTTCCGCAGAGTTGCGCCAACGGGTACCCGGTGATGACCGAGAACGATTCGTTGGCACGGACGATGCGACCGTCGAGTGCGACCAGAGCGGTCGCCAGCGGCGAACTGAAGAAGAGCGCGGCGAACTGTTCTTCGGCCACCGAGCGCCGATACTCGGCGTCGAGCACATGGGTGACGTCCTCGAGCGACGCCACCGCGACGGTGAGACGGCGCTCGCCATCATGGGTCGGAACCACGCGAAGCCGGAGCGAGGTGCCGCCGAGGCGCAGATCTTCGGTGGACTCGACGCCGACGGCGATGGCCCGACGGATTGCGGCCTCGACCACCTCGGGACCGGGAGCCGCCAACGTCGTGAACCGCTCGTTCTCGAAGGAAACGAGACCCGATGCGCTGAGGACCTGGAGGCCGACCGGGGCGGCGGCGGCGAGTGAAGACAGCGACGTCGACGCGTCGAGGTCGGGGCTCACGACGCTGTCGGCGTGGATCAGCCACGCTTGGACCAGGATCCCGTCTTCGTGAAGGTCGCGCACGTCCGTCATGGCGACGAGCAGTGCGGAATTGCGCGGGACGCCTCTGTCGGGGTGCGCCCGTGCGAACGTCGACGTGGCCGCTCCCCCGTGCACCACCGAGGCGTAGGTCTCGAGTACTGCCGGGAGGTCGTCGGGATGGATCCAGCTGACGAGTTGTCCGGATTCCGGCACGTCTGGCAGGTCGAGCTGGCTCTGACTGCGGTCGTACCACCGATGGATCGCTCGACCAGTCGTGACGTCGAGGAGGAACACCGCGTCGGCCGAGCGAGCCAGCAGGGCCTCCGCCAACACGTCGGTCCGGGTCATCACACTCACCGGGCCGCCACCGCCGACTCCGTGAGGCTCCCCGCCTCACCCGCCTGTGCGTCGGCCGCGTCGGCCCGCCGCC
>JAPKDO010000489.1 GCA_028822535.1 Acidimicrobiales bacterium | reverse complement strand
TTGCCGAATAGTCGGTCCGAGTCGACGAGTGCGTCCACCCACAGCGCCTCGGCGGCCTCGGGATCCGCCTCCCGTCGGTACGTATCGGCTCGATCGAGGTCGGACAGTTCGACGACCAGGACGTCGGCGGACTGTCGCACCTCGTCGACGGCGTCCATGACCGCGTCCTGGTCGAGGCGGACACCGAAGGGGGCGTCGCGGTCGGCGCGGAGCAGGCCGTCGACCCGTCCCACGGGGATCTGCCCACTCCCGTCGACGAGCATGAGCGCGGCGGATCGCCCGTAGTCGGAGTCCACGAACGGGTTCGACGGCGCCGACTCGTCGTCCGCATCGGCGACCTCGTCCTCAGCCGGCGGGTCGTCCTCCGGGGCGTCGGACGGTGACTCCTCTCCGGCGTCGTCCGGGTCGGTCGGGGTCTGGTCGGACGCGGACGCCGGATCGACCGCAAGACCCTCGTCGCCGTTGGCGACGACGCCGCCGACGCGGCCGGCCTCGGCGAGTTGCGTCCCCAGCGAGCCCGGTTCTGCGCCGTAGAAGAAGCGGTCGTTGGTCTGGACGACCGAGGGGAAGCCGAGATGGAGCACCGAGCCGGTCGGACGCTCGCCGGTCCGTCGCTCGAACGCGTCGGCGGAGGTGCCCTCCTCGAACGGCTCGTGCGGCTCGAGTGCGAGACCGGAGATCTCGGACCGTGCCGAGGCGCGGTTGCCGGTACCGAGGGTGATGTATCCCTCTCCCAGCCCGGTCCGAGCGCCGATGGTGCGCAGGCTCAACAGCGCGGTCGACGACGTCTCGAGGAACCCCTCGAGGTTGGGGAGATCGTGTTCGGCGAGATCCTCCCAACGCAACGCCGGCGTGGTGATGACCAGCACGCGGTCGGCCGACAACGCAGCGTCGGTCCCGCGCTGCGGGGACATGGGACTCGAGGACGCTGGCGCCGCGGCGAGCCCGACGGCGGCCAGGAGGAACACGACGATACCGAGCAGGACGCGGCGACTCATGGGCGACCGAGCACCTCCCGATACGTGTCACCGACGCGACGGGCCAGCGTCTCCGGACGCAGGTCGGCGGCGGCAGCCGTCGGCGTGAGCCTCGGTCCTGCCTCCAACAGGTCGACCAAGGCATCCGCGAACCGGGGCGCGTCCCCCACATCGACGACACGGCCGTTCGGCTCGTGCACCGCGTCGGGTACGAGACCGACACGGGTCGAGACGATCGGACGACCGAGGGCGAGTGCTTCGAGGACCACGAGCGGCCCAGACTCCCACCGCGACGTCACCGCGACCACATCGGCTGCGGCCAGTTCGTCATCCACGTTCGGTCTCGCACCGGCCAAGTGCACCACGCCGGCGAGCCCGCGGCGTGTCACCTCGTTTGTCAGTCGATCTCGCAGCGGGCCCTCACCGAACACGAACCATCGGAGTCCGGGACGTCGAGCGACGACCGCGGCCGCCACGTCGAGCACCAGATCCAGGTCCTTCTGCGGATGCAGCCTGGCCGCGGTCACGACGAGATCATCGGTGTCGGACACACCGAGATCGGCACGCACCGCAGCGGCTCCTCTCGACGGCGCAGGGGGCGGCCCCGCCGGGGGAATCACCACGATCCGATCGCTGCCGGCGACACCGTCGAATCGTCGCGCCACCTCGCCCGACACGGCGATGGTCCGGTGGGCGCGCGCCGGCAACATCGCCTCGAGGCGACGCAACACCGGCGCGGTGCGTCCGGCCGCCTCGTCGAGGACCAGGTTGTGGACGCTCACCACCAGCGGAAGACCGACACGTCGAGACAGCGATGCGGTCCAGCCGGCCTTGAGGCCATGGGCGTGGACGAGGTCGTAGCCGTGGAGCGCGTCGCCGAGTGCGCGCCGACTGCGGACA